>DAIDJG010000450.1 GCA_027451445.1 Singulisphaera sp. | reverse complement strand
ACGACACTCTCCTGCCCCGCCGTGAATAAGCGGTACTTGTCGTCGCGCGAGTGCTTCGCCCTCGGCAGCATGCTCCGTTCGAGTCGCCGGACAGCGGCGAGCGTGGACTCGTATTCGAGCGACGCCCGCTCGACCTCGCTGACCACCTGCTGCTCCAACCCGTTCAGTTGGATCTTCGTCTGCACCACGTTCTCCTGAGCGCGGGCGATGTTCCCCTGGTTGCGGTTGACCAGCGGCAGTGAGGCCAGCACGCCGAGGCTCCACGAGGTCGTGCTCTTGACGTTCGGATCAAAGTTATTCGCCTGGTAGCCGTACGGCGTGTAGAGCAAAAACACATCCTCGAACCGATTCGCCTTCGCCAGCCTCACATCGGCCTCCGCACGGCCGACGCCCAGGCGGTAGGCGTTCAGGTCCGGCCGAACGCACAGGGCGATGCGGGCGAGTTCCCCGACCGGGGGTGGGTCGGGTGCCTGGTCGCGGATCGTCGCACGCAGGTCGAGGCCGTCGGCCTGAGCGGGCGGGATGGCGAGGGTCGTGGCCAGCGTCCGCTTGGCCTGCCGGAGAGCGGCAATCGCCTGGTCGTGTGCCATTGCGGCGGTGTCCCGCTGGACCACCGCATCGTCCACCACGGATTCGGGGACGTCTCCTTTCCGAAATTGCTCCTCGGCCGAACGCAGCACCTGTTCGAGCGTGGCCAGGCTCGCCTCCACCGAGCGGATCGTCGTGCGTGCATTCAGCACGTCGACATAGGCCGTGTATAGGTTGTCGATCTCCAGGCGCACCGCGTCCTGGTACTGGGCCTCCAGCACGACCTTCGCCCGCTGGGCGACGTCCAGCCGGGCACGTCGCTTCTGATTGACGTCGAGAGGCTGGACCCAGGTGATCCCGTAGTTCGTGCTCCCCTGGCGCTGCGGCGAGTAGGCGCCGTAGGGGACGCTATCGGCGCTGACGAACAGGAGCGGGTTGGCCCGCAAACCGGCGGAGAGGATGTCAGCCTGTGCCTGGGGGAATTCCCGAAACTTGGTGCGGAGGCTGTAGCTTACGTGGACGAGGCGGTCGATGGCCTGGTCGAGAGTCAGTCCGTCGGCGGGTCCCTCGTCCGACAGTGCGGGCACCTCCATGGGCCCGTATCGGCGGGTTCCCTGGCTGGGCAAGGAGACGGGCGGCGCGATCCCGCGAGGCGGAAGAGCTGCCGGCAGTTGGCCTGCGGCGGCAGCGAGCACCCCGCCGGGCACCGGCGTTGTCGGGGGCGACGTGGCGCCGGGCGAGCCGGGGCTGAACCGGAACGCACTTCCCCCGGCCCCCGGCGCTGGGCCGAGTTGACTCTCGGTCCGCGCCTTCTCCTTGTTCCGGGTCCCTTTGGAGATAATCACGATGTCGTCGGCGAGGAAAGCCTGGGCGCTGGCCCGGTCTGTGCCCAGACCCATCGCCGTCGCGAAGGCCAGGCCTCCGAGAATGCTCCGTCCCCTCATGGCTCCGACTCCTCCCTCCGCCCATGAGCGGCATCCACCAGGCCGATCCAGGCGGATGCCTTCCTGGGCATCAACCTTGGTTCGGACGACCCTCCCCCGCCAGGGTCTCCGCCGGGACGCGAGGGTCCGTCTCGCCGTTCGTGGGATGCCATTCGTCGTCCCGTTCGGCGTTGGGCACAGGGCCGCGACCGAACAGGAGGTAGAGGACCGGCAGCGCCAGCATGGTCAGGAATGTATCGCAGGCCATGCCGAAGACGACCACGGTGGCCAGCGGGCGCTGCACTTCGGAGCCGATGCCGGTTGAGAGCATCATCGGCACGAAGCCGAGCGCCGCTACAGTCCCGGTCATCAACACAGGCCGCAATCTCGCTAACCGCGCCTGCTCGATAGCCTCCCGTTTGGGAAGACCGTGAGCCATCCGGTCGCGAATCGCGCTGACGAGCACCAGGCCCTCCAGCATCGAGGCACCCGCCAGCGCCACGAAGCCGACGCCCGCCGAGATCGTGAACGGCAGGCCCATCCACCAGAGCCCCAGCACGCCGCCAATCCGGGCGAACAGCACGCCGCTGAAGATCATCAGCGCGTCGAGCAGCGAGTGAAACGTCAGGTAGAGCAGGCTCAATACCAACGCCAGCGCCATCGGCACGACGATCAGGAGCCGTCCCTCGGCGCGGGCCATGTGCTCGTACTGGCCGCCCCATTCGATCGTATAGCCGACCGGCAAACGTACCCTTTCGTCGATCCGGCGCCGGGCTTCCGCGACGAACGAGCCGATGTCGCGTCCGCGGACGTTTGCCTCGATGATGATCCGCCGCAGCCCCCACTCGCGGTCCACCGTCGCCGGCCCGGTCGTCTCCCGCAACCGTGCGAGCTGCGTCAGCGGCAACCGGCCGCCCGAGGCCGTCGGAATCAGGATCTTCTCCAGCGCTCGGGGGTTGGATCGATACGATTCGGGCAGGCGAACCGCCAGCGGGAAACGCCGGCCCGGCTCGATGATCTCGCCGACGGGGATGCCGCCGACGGCCCGCACCGCGTCGAGTACCTGCCGGACCGGGACGCCGTGCCGCGAGACCGCATCCCGGTCCACCTCGACCTCGAGGACCGGAAGCCCCGTCACCTGTTCGACGTTCACGTCCGCCGCGCCCGTGACCGTCGCGACGACCCGCGCGACCTCGTCGGCCTTCTGCTTCAGGACGTCGAGGTCGTCGCCGAAGAGTTTGATTCCGAGGTCCGTGGGGATGCCCGCAATCGTCTCGTTGGCCCGGAACTCGATCGGCTGGCTGTAGACGGCCTTCATGCCGGGCAGCCGGTCCGTCACCTCGGCCAACGCTGCAACCAGCTCCGCCTGCGTTCGCGCCCTCGTCCACCCTTCGCGCGGCTTCAGCGAGATGTAGACGTCGGTCACCTGGAAGCCCATCTGGTCGATGGCGACCTCGGGCGTCCCAACCGGGCTCCAGATCCGGTCCAACTCGTCGGGGAACTTCGACTTGAGCAATCGCTCGAAGCGTGTGGTGAAGTCCGTCGCCTCGTCCAGGCTGACGCCGGCCGGGCGAATCGTGGTGATGACGATGGTCCCCTCGCTCAAGCGGGGGATGAACTCCGAGCCAAGGCGCAGGCCGAGGATTGCGGTCGCGACCGTGGCGAGGCCGATCAGCACCAGCGTCGAGCGCGGGAACCGCAGGCCCAGGCGGAGCAACGGCTGGAAGAGCCAGTGCGCGAGCCGATCGACAGGCGTCGGTTGGTCCGTCGCCCGCCTCGGCAACCCCAGTGAGGCGAGCACGGGCATCAGCGTCAGCGACAGCACGATCGAACCGGCCAGAGCGAATACAACTGTCAGGGCCATCGGCCGGAACAGCTTCCCCTCGACCCCCTGCAAGGTGAGAATCGGAAGGTACACGATCATGATGATGAGCTCACCAAACATCGTCGGCTTGCGCACCTCGACCGCCGCGTCGCGCACGATCGCCAGCCGGCTGCGTCCGCTGCGGTCGTGGGCCAGGTGGCGCACGCAGTTCTCAACCATCACCACGGAGCTGTCAACGATCAGGCCGAAGTCGATCGCCCCGAGGCTCATGAGGCTGCCGGAGATGCCGACTCGCTCCATCATCGTGATGGCGCAGAGCAGCGAAAGCGGAATCGCCGAGGCGACGATCAACCCCGCCCGGAGGCTCCCCAGGAACGCGAAGAGGACGGCGATCACCAGGACCGCTCCCTCGAACAGGTTGCGCTGGACAGTCCGCAGAACGTGATCGACCAGGTCACTGCGACGCAAGACCACGTCGATCCGGACGCCGGGTGGCAGCGCCTTGCGAACGTCGTCCATCGCGCGGTCGAGCCCGCGGGTCACGTCGCGGGTGTTCTCGCCCGTGCGCATGTAGGCAATGCCAAGCACGACCTCGCCTCGGCCGTCGGCCGTCACTCCTCCCCGCCGGATCATGTGGCCAATGCCGACCTCGGCCACGTCGCGCACCCGGATCGGGACGCCGTTTTGAGCCTTGATCACGATCTTGGCCACCTCTTCCACGTTGCGGGCGCGGCCGAGTCCCTGCACCAGGCTCAGCTCGCCGGCCCGCGCGACGTAGCCTCCGCCGACGTCCTGGTTGTTCTCCTGGAGGGCGGTCATCAACTCGTCGAGCGTCAGGCCGTGCTCGGCCAGCCGGTCGGGGTCGGCTCGGACTTCAAACTGCTTGGCGAGGCCACCCCATGCGTTGACCTCGGCCACGCCCGGAACATGGCGCAGGCGGGGCCGGATCACCCAATCCTGGAGCGTCCGCAGCTCGGTCAGGCTGTGGCCCTCGCCCGCCACGACGAAGTGGTATATTTCACCGAGCGCAGTCGCCACCGGCCCCAGCGACGGCCGCTCGACGCCCACCGGCAACCGGACCTCCGCCAACCGCTCGGCGACCTGCTGGCGGGCGAAGTAGATGTCGGTCCCGTCCTCGAACGTGGCGATGACCTGCGACATCCCGAACTTCGAAGTCGAACGCAGGTTCTCCAACCCCTTGAGCCCGCCAATCCCGTACTCGACCGGGAAGGTGATGAGCCGTTCGATCTGCTCGGCCGAGAGCTCGGGGGCAACGGTGTTGATTTGAAGCTGGACCGGGGCGAAGTCAGGGTAGGCATCCAGCGGCAAGCGGACGGCGGCCCGGAGCCCGAGGACCACCAGGACGGTGGTCAGCAGCAGGACGACGAAACGGTTCCTCAGGGTGAACCCGATCAGGGCGTTGAGCATCGACGAACTCCCCCTCGCACTCGGCGTTCACTCCTCGACGATCGCATCCCGCTCGACCTCCGACTTGAGCCGGTATGCGCCCGCGGTCACGACTCGCCGGCCGGGCTCCAACCCTTCGACGACCTCCACCAAGCCGGCTTGATCGATCGACCGCGTCTTCACACGCTGCGCCCGATAGGTGTTTCCGTCCTCAGGCACGAAGACCACCTCGCCGCCATCGAGCCGCTGCACGGCCGCTTCGGGGATCACCACCGCGCGGTGCTCCGCGCCCAGTTGGAGGGACGCCTTGCCGAACTGGTTGGCGCGCAGCCGCCCGTCTGGGTTCGTCAACTCGGCCCGGACGCGGGTGGTGCGGGTCGTCGGGTTGACCTCGGTCCCCACCCACGTCACCTGCCCCAGGAAGGTCGGCGACTCGGTGCCGGAGATCACGAAGCCCACCGGCTGTCGCAACGAAACCTGGCCAATGTCTGACTCGTAGACGTCGATCCAGAGCCACATGCGGCGCGTGTCGGCGATCGCGAACAATGGGGCCGCCGGCTGGACGGCCTCTCCCTGGACCGCCCGCAAAAGGACCACGGTACCCTCGATTGGTGCGACGATGTTGAGCAGGCTGGTCTTGTCCTGCGACTCCCTGACCCCGGAGATCGTGTCTTCACTGAGGCCGAGATTGCGGAACCGCTGTTCGGCGTCCGCCAGCGCCGCTTTTGCCTGGTCCAGTGCGGTGCGCGACTCCAAATCCATTCGGGCCGCCATCTGCCCGGTCCTGGCCAGCTTCGCGGTCCGCTCGTAGGTAGCCTCGGCGAGCGTCGCGGCGGACTGGGCCGAGCGCAACTGTGTCTTGACGGCACTGATCTCCACGGAGTCCACCACCGCCAGGATCTCGCCTTGACGCACGACCTGACCGAGATCGACCCGTACCTCACGGAGGAAGCCCGCGACGCGCGGGCTGACCGTCCCATAGCGCCGGGTGTCGTACGCCGCCTCGGCGTTGGCCACGAGGCAGTGGGCATGCCGAACCTCGCCGGCGGGGGCGGTTTCGATTCCCACCTGGCGGACGACCTCGTCCGACGCGAGTCTGACCGACGGCGGCTCTCGCCGGCCTGGGGCTGCGTCGGCGACCATCGAAATCTGCTCCGGCGACTCCGGGGGTTCGGGTGCCCGGGACCAGCCTGTGGGGAGGCCAGACCAGCGGTCGAGCGGGCCGCGGAGCCAGGGCGGCGCCCAGGCCGGCCGGCTCCAGCCGAGGCCGAATCCGAGAATTCCCAGGCCGAGTGATACGAACAAACCTGCCGAAACGAGGGCCATGCGCCTCGCCATGACATGCACGCTCCCGGATAGGCCCACCGACCGCGCAAAGGCGCGTCGGTGGCTGTGTGTCGATCGAGTTCTTTGAGGGAGGTTGCCGGTGGGGACGGAGGTATCGCGGCTCGGCGCAGCGGCGCACGTCGAACCCTCCCCGTGCGTGCGGGCTCCGGCGAGGCGGGATTCTCCCCTCACGCCGTGAGGCGTGAAGCGGGTATGCGATGGTTCCGACCAGCCCGAAAGAGAGTCGGGACGGTCGGCGATCCGCCTCGCCGTGCGAGAGTTAGATCAGGAAAATCTGAAGGAGGGCGCGACGCCGTTGGGCGATTGGCGGAGGCCACTTTCGATGCCCTCGCCAGTACGCGCCGGCGTGCGGGTTGGATGGGGCGGTCGTCGGGGTGAGCGTCAGGGCGGGCAAGTCGAACGAGAGCGGTACGGTGTGAAGGTGGTCGATCCCGGCGCTGGAGTGCGCGACAATGGAGATGAAGTCGCGCCCGTCGTACGCCTCGTCCTCGATCTCCTGGCCGGATTCGAGGATGTTTTGGCCGAGCTCCGAGATGGCGAGGGCCAGTCCGTGGGCGACCCGTGCCTGAACCACGAAGGGGCCAGTCAGGGAGATCATCAGACAGAGCCAGCCCAAGGGTCGCCGCATGCCGCCGAGTCCTCCAAACTCTTCAGTTCAAAACTAATGGACAGCCGGAATCAGGTCAAGGTAAAGCGGCGGAGTGTTTCGCTGCTCTATGGGTTAACCCAACTCGTTCGACTCCATCCCGGGCGGTCGAGTCGATCGCGCCTTGATTTTCCTGCGGCGTCTACCGATCTTAGGAAATAGGGAGGTAGTGCCGGATGCGACTCGCGGCCTTAATGACTCTGGTTGCTGCCCTGACCGGCACGCCGCTTCGGCAGGCGGAGGCCGCCGGGGATTTCTGCCGCTCGATGATCGAGTTCCCACAATCGGCCAACATGGAAATCCCGGATGGCGGCGTGGGAGACGATTCCGGCGTTGGCACTCTCTCCGGACCGCACTCCGCATGCGTTCCCGATCCTTTCGCCTGGGTCATTCCGCTTTTCCTACCACCCATCTCGGCCCTGTCGCCGGCCACCGCTGATCAGGTCGAAGCATTGCGGGAAGTGGTCTGGTGGCCGCCGAATCCGCCGAACATCCGCCACGCCTGGCTCCAAACCTTCCTGTTCTGAGGTCGGTCCTGCCCGGTATGTGCCCACTCGCGTTGCAGGACGCGATTTCACGGGCCTATCCGCCGCGCCCGTCACTTGCGTGATGGGTTACGGAAGGATCTTCAGACCAAGACGCGACTTCGAGCTGCCGACTCCCGGAGGTGCGTGTCATGCGGAGGCGAATGGTCCCGGTTCTCCTCGCCTGGTTAGCGTCGCTAGCCGGTGCGGTCGAGATCGTCCGGGCTGACGAAGCGCCGGTGGCAGCTCCTTCGCCGCCGCCTCACGGCCGCAACCCAGTCGCGGGAGTTAGATCCGTCGGCCGCGCCGCGGTGTCGTCACCGGCGTCGAGCTCTCGCCCGCCCGTATCCACGCGTCCGGACGGTCGCTACGGCCGAGGCGCGAGCGCACCTGCTCGGGGAGGTCTGCCAAACGCATTGCCCCTGCCGACGTCGGCTCGAGGGAGAGTCGAGGAACCAACTGCCCGGATGGCCGGACGACAGAACCCGGCGGTCCCCACCCAACTCTCCCGCGCCGAAGTCGAAGCGCTTGCCCTCGCGAACAACCCGACGATCAAGGCCGCGGAGGCCCTGGTGCTTCAGCAAGAGGGGTTGCTCCGCCAGTTGACCCGATACCCCAACCCCTCGGCGGGCTGGGTCCAATCGACCCCATCGAGGATGTCGGAGGGGGCCACGCAAGGGGCGTTTATCAGCCAGGATATCGTCACCGCCGGCAAGCTTCGCGTCGTCGGTCAGGCGGAGCGCGTCGAGATCGAGTGGCGCACCCTGCAAGTGAAGGCCCAGATTGGCCGTGTCGTCAACGATGTGCGGATCCGGTATTACGAGGTGCTCGGCGCCCAGCAGGCAATGGCCACGGCGGCGGAGCTCGAGAAGCTGGCGTCGGACGACCTGAAAGTCATCAACCGGCTACTGGAGGCCAAGCAGGCGTCGCGCCCCGACTTGCTCCAGGCAGAGATCCACCTCAGCGCCGTGCGGGCCTCGCTCCAGGACGCACGGCTACGGCACCAGGCCGCCTGGCGCCAACTGGCCAACCTTGTGGGCGTCCCTCATTTGACGCCGACCCTACTGACCGACGAGGCGACGGAGCTCCCCCGATTCGAGTGGGATGAGAGTCTCCATCGATTGTTGTCCGAGAGCCCCGTCCTTCATGCCCAGGCAGCCCAGGTGCGAGAGGCCGAACTCGAAGTCAAACTTCAGAAACGATTGGTGGTCCCGAACATCAACGTCCAGACGGTCATCCAGCGCGACTATGTCAAGCAGTACAACCAGGTCAGCACCCTGGTCTCGGCTCCGATTCCCTTGTGGAACCGCAACCGTGGTGCCATCGTCAACGCTGAGGGAATGCTCATTCAGCAACAGCAAGAATACAAGCGGCTGCAACTGGCTCTTGCCGACCAGTTGGCGACGTCCTTTCAACAATACCAGAGTGCCCGCAACCAGGTGGAGCACCTGAGAGAGATCCTGCCCCGGACCCGTGAGAACGCCGATTTGACGACCCAGGGTTTCCGGCAAGGTCAGTCAGGCTTCGACTTCCTGAGGGTCCGCGATGCTGAGGACCTGTATCATCACACCAGGTCTTCGTACATCGATGCGATGACAACGCTCCGCAAGGTCGCTGTCGAGATCGAGGGCCTGGAGCTTGTTGGCGGGCTGAACCCGACCGAGATCGGCACGGCGCTTCAGGCCACCCCGGGGGTGCCGTCCGGGCTTGGCGGCGTCCTTCTGCAATTCCAGCAGCAGCAACAGACCGGGGTGGGCGGGA
The DNA here is from genome assembly GCA_027451445.1 of Singulisphaera sp. Lineage (GTDB taxonomy): Bacteria > Planctomycetota > Planctomycetia > Isosphaerales > Isosphaeraceae > DAIDJG01. The sequence continues at coordinate 366 of DAIDJG010000450.1, read as the reverse complement.
CCCTCCCCGGGGCAATCCAAAGCACGGTGACCGGGCCCCAGTAACCGGCGAAACAGGCGCCGGGAAGGCTCATGAGCCGGACGGTCTCTACGTTCTCGAAGGCGAAGCGACAGTTCGAGGTCTTCGGCGGATCGCACCTTATTCCAGGAGTTCAGCGCGATGCTCTTCCGCCGGATTCTCGTCGTGTTGAAGTGGGTCACGGCAATGGGCCTGATCGTTGGTCTCCTCGCGGTCGCGTACTGGGTGAATGGTCAGATGCGGTCAGAGCGGGCACGAGAGGGGGAAGAGGACAAAGTTCAATCGCCGCGACGGACCAGGGACGGGGTCGTAGAGCTGGGGACCGAAGAGGCCGAGCGCTTCGGGCTG
>DAIDJG010000449.1 GCA_027451445.1 Singulisphaera sp. | reverse complement strand
TTGCACTTATGATCCGACAGGCGATGATCGCTCCAAAATGGCTGTTTTTCAGCCAACATAGCCTTGTTCGTTCCCCAGCAAGCTCAGCCATTCGCGGTGTGCTTTTTGGCCACCGGGTAAAAAGTGTCGGGTGGCCAGCCCTTGTGGGGGAGGGTTGGGGTGGGGGGTTCCGGGCAACCCATGGCTGTGCGATGGCCCCCCCACCCCAGCCCTCCCCCACGATGGGGGGAGGGAGGAAGCTTTACCCACGCCCGTAACGTTAAGGCGCTTCCAGAGGTTTGGGATGATGAAGAGCGGGGACTGTCGGTGGCTGATCGTGTGCGACCCAACCGTTAAGCGCTCTAGCTCTCCCAGACCCAGCGACGTGCAGAAAATTCTGCACAAGGGAATTGCGTTCGCCCTCGATGTGCAGTAAGTTCTGCAGATCGCATCGAGGAGGCGAGTCCCATGCCGCGATTCACGCCAGGTGAGCTGAAGGTCATGCGCTTGCTCTGGGAGCACGGCGAAATGAAGCCGGCGGAGCTCCAGGCGCAGTTCCCGGAGCCCATCAAGAACCCCGCGCTGCGGTCGTACTTGACGACCCTCGTCGAGAAGGGGCACATCACCCGTAAACGCGTGGGCAAGGCCTATTACTACAAGGCTGTCACGCGGTCGCGGTCGGCGTTTCGAACGATGCTCGGCGAGCTCGTCGAGACGTACTGCGGTGGCTCAGTTTCGGCGCTGGTGATGAATCTGATCAAGTCAGAGAAGCTGAGCGAGGCCGACCTGCTCGAGCTCAAGCGGCTGGCCGATGCAGAGGCGGGAGCGCCTGTGCCGGAGAATCCGAAAGGGGGTCGACAATGATCGCGTGGTCGGGCTTGAACGCGTGGACCGTCGCCGCGCTGCTCGCGCGGTGGACCGTGTTGCTGACACTCGCCTGGTGTGCGCATGGGGCGCTGGTACGGCGAAATCCTCGCTGGCGCGTTATCCTCTGGCGTGCTACGCTCGTGGGGATCGCGGGCATCGGCCTGCTCACGCTCGCGCCGCCGGTGTTGACGATTCCGGTGGCTCCTCCAGTGAGGGCATTTACCGCTCCAACACACGTTGCGTCGACTGCGGTTCGTATTCAGGAACCCTCGGTGAGCCCGGACGCACCAGGAAACCGCGTCGAGGCGGTCAAGCTGGAAACGCTACAGCACTCACTTGTGGGCGAGGCTCAGGCGAGTCGAGTGCGGATCATCCCGACGCTCGTTGCACTCTGGGCGTTGGTCGCCGCCCTGCTCGCGCTGAAGCTGGCGCTGGCATCCTTCGGGCTGGGACGAATGGTTCGCCGCGCCAAGGAAGTACCGGCGTGTGTTGCCGACCAATGTCGCGACGTCGCGCAGACGATCGGTGCGCCGTCGGTGCGCGTTGTCGTTGCCGCCGAAATCGGGGCGCCCTGCCTCGCGGGTGTCTTGCGGCCGGTCATTTTGCTGCCCGATCGGACTCTGGTCGGCGATGAGTTGAGAGCCGTTCTCGCCCACGAGTTGGCCCACGCCCGAGGCCGTGACCTGGTGTGGAACCTCGTCGCTCACGGCGCAACGATCGTCCTCTGGTTCCATCCTCTAGCCTGGCGCCTGCGCCAGGCGCACGCCGCGGCGTGCGATGCCGTTTGCGACGCCGTGGCCGCCGACTTCCTGGGCGATGTGCCCACGTATGCCCGAACCCTCGCCCGCATGGCCCTCGCCGCCCTGGCGCCGACCCCGGCTACGGGATTGGCGATGGCGCGTTCGTCGGATGTCCGTCGTCGTGTCGATGCGCTCGGACGGAAGGTTTTCCGAGCCCCCCTGCCCCGGCGAGCGGTTCTCTCGGCGATTCTCGGGAGCGGACTTCTGTTGCTCCTGATTGGCGGGCTTGCGGTGACGGACGCCAGACCGCTTGACGACGCCAAGACGTCGCCGCAAGCCTCAACCAACGAGTCGACACCCGCGGCCGATGGCCGCTTCGAAATTCAGGCGGTCGCTGCGGCGACGGGCAAGCCGCTCAAAGGCGCGGAGGTCGCCTGGTCGCTTGGCGTCGATGAGGGACGTCCTCAGAACGGCAAAAAGACGACGGACGGCGACGGACGGGCCGTTCTGGAATGGCCTCGAGGGGCGACGGTGAACTGGCTCAGCGTGACCGTCCGGTCGGCAGGGTTCGAGCCCTACCGCATCCAGTGGGAAGACCGCACACACCCCGTCCGTCCCCCGGCCGTGAAAGTGGTGCGGCTGGCGCCGGGGAGCCCGATTGGTGGTGTGGTCAAGGACGAAGGTGGCAAACCCGTCGCCGGCGCCAGGATCACGGTGTATGCCCCGCCGAACGAAACGGATCGCTCGAATGTCAGCATGGACATCGCCGAGGTTCGGACCGACGACCAGGGTCGCTGGCGTGTCGCAGACGGTCCTGTGGATTTGAATCGCGTGAGCCTGGGAATCGCGGCCACTGGATTCATTCGAGGCGGTGGTTCGCCATCGCGCGACCTCGACCAGGTCATCGTGTTGAAACGCGGCTTGACCGTACGCGGTCGCGTTCTGGACATCGAGGGCAAGCCGGTCGTCGGTGCAAAGGTCCGAGGCGGCGACAACTGGTCGAGCGAGCCCGAGCCCGTGAAGACGGATCGGGACGGCACGTTCGTGTTCGAGAGCTTTCCGTCGGGCGCTTCGGTGGTCACCGTAACGGCTGAGGGGCTCTCCCCCGGCCTGAAGGAGATCCATGCCGAGGATCGGCCGATCTTGGAGTTCCGCCTCCAGCCCGGTCAGGTGTTGCGCGGAAAGGTGGTCGATAAGCAGGGCCATCCAATCGCGAAAGCGATGGTCGCCGCCGACACCTGGCGCGAACACCGGTCGCTCGACTTCCGTGTCGACACTGACAAGGACGGCCGATTCCAGTGGCGGGGTGCACCCGACGACGCCGTTCTCTTCCATGTCGTGAAGAATGGCTTTCTGCGCCATCCCATTCGGCTCACCCAGTCCGCCGACGAACAGGTTATCACACTCGACCCCGAGCTGGTGATCTCCGGTCGCGTGACCGATTCTAAAACTGGGAAGCCCGTCCCCCGGTTCCGTCTGATTCAGGGCATCGCGTTCCCCAACGGCCCGGGCGTGCACTGGATGGGGCAAGAGGCCGCGGAGTTCACCGACGGCCGCTACACGTCGAAGCAGAGCGATTCGCTCGCGGGTTATGCCATTCGGATCGAGGCCGCAGGGTACAAGCCAGCCGAATCGCGCGTTTTCAAGGCCGGTGAGGGCACGACGCGCTTCGACTTCGCACTCATTCGTGCAGCGGCCGACGACCTCCTGTCGGGCGTCGTCCTGCGTCCCGACGGCCGCCCCGCCGCCGGCGCGGAGGTTGCGATTTCGACACCCTCGCACCCCTTGCTTTTTGACCCCGGGTATAGTCGGTTCGGCCGTGGCAACGGAATCTCCGTCGTGAAGACCGGTCCTGACGGCGGCTTCTCGTTCAATCACCCCCACGGTCCTTACCTCCTCGCCGCGATGAGTGACGATGGCTACGCCGAAGCGTCGCCTGAAGACGTTGGAGAAGCCCCCGCGCTGAAACTCGTTGCCTGGGGCAAGGTGAAAGGCGAAGCACGGATCGGTCGGGAGCCGGCCGTGAATCAGCCGATCAGTCTCAGCCTTCGCGAGTCTCGTCCGCACCAGGGTGGTGTCCACGCGTTCTACGGCATCGAGACAAAGACCGATGCGCAGGGTCGTTTCACGTTCGACCGCGTGATTCCCGGCACCAGTGAACTGGCTCGCGTCATCATCACCGAGTTCGGCAACGGCAGCCAGCAACACATGGGATGCTGGCAGGAACCCGTCGAGGTTCCCGCAGGCAAGACCGTCGAGGTCCGCATTGGCGGCAAGGGCCGTCGCGTCGTGGGTCGCGTTGCGCTGAAGGCACCACCCGGCGTTCACGTCGACTGGCGACAGAACCGTCCCGCCACGATCGAGAAACAACATGTGGCGATTCAGGCCCCGGGCTTCGTTCCCGATCCCCGCCCATTCGACCGGTATGCCTCCGCCATCGACAAGGACGGCCGGTTCCAGGTCGCCGACGTCCCCCCCGGACCGTACGAGCTGAACATCACCATCGATTCACCCCCCGTCCAGGGCCGTCCCGGTGCCGCCGAGGCACTCGCCTCCGTGAAGGTCGTGCTGAATGTGCCTGAAGGTGACGATGATGTGCCCGTGGACATCGGCGATATCGAGGCGGAAGTGAAGGGTAAGTGAAGGGGGGGCTTACGCGTTAACTTAACGCTACGCCCAGTCTCTTCCAAGACGCAAACATATTAACTCCCCCCCTTGGGAAGCTGGCCACCCGACACTTTTTACCCGGTGGCCAAAAAGCACACCGCGAATGGCTGAGCTTGCTGGGGAACGAACAAGGCTATGTTGGCTGAAAAACAGCCATTTTGGAGCGATCATCGCCTG
>DAIDJG010000448.1 GCA_027451445.1 Singulisphaera sp. | reverse complement strand
AAGAGACCCCGGAGCCAAGCCTAAAGAGCAGGACGAGCATCCAGCGTGTCCGCGGTGAACCACGTTCGCAACGCGTGTTGGGTGCGACACGATGCCGGCTCGCTACATGACTTCGCCGGGGTCATTCAGTCCGACAGTGCCCGCCAGGCTCGGGTTCGTTCGAAAACAAGGAGGCCCCGCAGCAAGGTCGATGTGAAGGACGAGCTTTCAGATGACGCCGCGGAGCCACGTGTGGAAGGGGTGGCCGCTTCGTCTGATGGCTGCTCGCTCCTGACCTTGCCGGGGCCGTACGCAGAATAGCACATTGTCCACTCTGTTCGAAGAGCTGGCTCGATCAGGTTCGATGCGCGGTCTGCTCGATCGCCCACACGACAAAGTCCGTGGACGCCGGCTCGACCCCCAGCCTCTTGAGCTTCGAAGCGACCTGGCCCCGGTGATACGTCGCGTGGTTGACGACGTGTCGCAGCACGGCCCAGATCGGTAACGACATCTCCTGATCCTGGAAGTTGTGGTAGGACCAAACCGTCGCCAAACGCTCGGCCGTAAATGTGGGCAAGAGCTGTTCGAAGGCGTCCTGCCCGTGGGCCAGCAGTTGGATGGCGTCGTCAAGTGTGGGGTAAGCCTCCTCAGTCGCCCTCGCGGCGACAGGCTCACCCCGAAGCCGTCGCGACCAGATCACGGTCGCATCCGCGACATGCACGAGCGTCGCCCGCACCGAGGTCCACCCCGGCACAGGCTCTTGCACATACTGATCGGGTGAAAGCGCGCGAGCCGCTTGCACCACCCGGTCGTTGGCCCAGCGGTTGTACGCGAAGAGAGAGGATAAATCGTCATGCATGGGAGTCGGGCCTCACAATCGGGGAGATGGCAGATGCAAGATGCAAAATGGCGGATGGCAGATGCAAGATGGCAGATGCAAGATGGCGGGGCGCCAAACGTCGCTCAGGCCTCCCGTTCCACCATCTGCGATCCAACGTTTCCCGTCTGCTTCTGCCATCTGCCATCCCGACTCACTCTTCCAGCCGCAGCCCGCTGGCCTCGGTCAAGCGATCGAAATAGGCGGCCTGCGTGACATGATACACGATCTCGGCAACCTCCTGGTCAGAATAGTGCTTGCTCAGCGCCGCGAAATCGGCGTCGGTCATGAGCGCGGGGTCGACCGTGAGCTTGCGAGCGAAGCGCAGCACAGCGAGCTCGGCAGGTGATGTCGCACCATCCTTTGTGTCGAGCGCAAAGACGGCATTGTCGTCGACACCCAACTCGTTCAGCCGCTTCTTCGCAAGACCCAACGCGTACCAGGCTCGGTCGTTTCGGGCGCTGACCCAGGCGATCTCGGCCCGGAGCTTGGGACTGAGCTTGCCCTTTGCTTGCGCGTTGCGGACCTGGACAATCCACGACTTCCCCGCCTTGGGGAAATTAGCAAGCAGGCGAACCCACGAAGGCAAGGGCGTGGAAGAGTCGGACCAATCATCCGGCAGAACAGACCGCGCCTTGGCATCGTCAACGACGTGCAGCCTCGGCGTGCGCTTGCGAGCCGCGGCCAGGGCCGATTCGACCTGCTCGCGACTCTCCAGCGGTCCCCGATTCGCAGGCAAAGCACACGCCGGAGCGCTCGCATTGGGATCCAGCGGCGCAACCCGGCTGCGCAGGTTGCGGTACTTCTCCGAGGTCGACGTCAGGTAGACTCGGTGCGCCTCCTGGGGGATCGCGAGCGAACCGGTCCACCGGTTCATGGCGTTATTCCCCGCGACCGTCACGATGATCTCCAGGATCTGCTGGTCCGTGTAATGTGCGCGCAACGTGTCGAGGTCACAATCGCCGACGGCTTGTGGCTCGCGAGTCAGCTTGAGCGTGAACGCAAACGCCGCGCGTTCGGCGGGTGTGTACTCGGACCAGTCGCCATCGAGCGCAGCGATCTGGTCCTCGGTCACGCCGTCGGCCGCGAGCTTCGATTCCTGGTGGCCCTGGCAGTACGTGCAGTTATTCGCCCTCGAGACGATCCAGAAGAACATCGTCTTGAAGGTGGGGCTGAGCGTGAGCGCAGGGTCGGGCTCGCGCGTAAAGCCGGCACCGCCTCCGCCCGCTCTGCCGCCTCCGAGAAGTTCGGAAAGGTAGAGCTGGCGCATCCGGCCGTTGTTGACCAGACCGCCCCGGAGACCCGACCCAGCCCCGCGGGCCTTGCCCTCCGCCTGGGCTTTGGCCTTGGCCTCTTCACTGCGAGCCTTGGCGTTGGCGATTTCCTCTTCCGTCGGCGCCGGCAGGGGCAAACGGGGATGGGACTGCTTCGAGCGTTCGAGCTGCTCTTTCAATTCGGGGCGCGTCGGTACAACAACAGCAGGCGCATCGGACGCAGGCGGATCCGCCGCCGGGCAGCGGGCTGGGAAGGCGAGGACCAGGCAGGGGACGGCGAACCGGTAAAATCCCAATCGCATCGGGAAACCTCCACTCAGTAATGCGGGAATCGCGTTTGATGAAGTAATCGTCATGACGAAGGCTTAGTAGCTGTCTTGCCGCAGCACCATCAATTGTGGATGTGTGGTCACGGCATAAACTGCACTCTTCTTCACGACCTTGCCCTTGTTGGTCTTAAGCTCGAGGACGACGTTGAAGTTGACATCGGTGCCGACCAGCTTGCCCTCGTTGTCGGCCTTGTAGTTCTGAAGCCGCAGGCCCGCCTTCCAGTCGCCGTCGGACACGCGAATGGGCGGAGTGCGAAGGGCGAGCGTTTCGGGCAGGTCGCCCTTCTTCCAGGAGTCAAGTACAGCCTGGAGGGCAACGCGGCCCTCGTTGGCGTCGGATGGCGTCGCCGACTGCGCACCGCTGCAGCCCGCCACCAGTAACAGGAGACCCGCCAGCCACCAGGACCGGCGGGAGGAAGTCGTTGGTAAACCGTTCAAGGAAGTTTCCTCCGAGCGTTGGTTGGCTACCCCGTAGTTCTGAGATCAAAAACTGTCACTACTGATCACTTCGCTGCCGTTACGAGTGCCAAGCGCATTCCACGTCGTGAGGTTAACCTGCGTCTTGATGAACCGGACCGAACCATCGGCCAGGGTGACGTTGACGCCGCCCGGGTGCAGGCTGTTAGCCGTGGTGCTGATTCGTTGCGGCGGGTACATGCAGCCGCGCGTGTTCGGCCCGAACGCGTGGTAGTAGCGGGTGGTCGTATGACCGTCCGACATCCACGGAGCACCGGCGTTGGAATTCCCCTGTTTGGTCAAGTCGAGAATATTGACCGATTGGCAGTCGGTCCAAGCCTGCGCAGCGGTTGTTGGATGAGTCCCTGGCTCGTAGGTGTCCGAGATCTCGGTGGAGATTGCGTTGCTGTAATCGCCCCGGACGTGCTCGCTGAACGCGGCCGTATTGCTGGTGCCGTCAATGATGCTGGAGATCGTGATCTGGTTATCGAGGAAGAATGGACCGTTCGGAGGCGGCATGATGCCATTATTGACGTTCGCCGTGTCCTCCGCGCCGTAGGCATTGACGATGCTCGTCCCGTAGTTCACGCGGTAATTGTTCGGCGCCGAGCCGGCGGGAACCTGATACGTTGCGGGGTCGCTCGGACAAAGAAACGTATTGACGCTTGTCGCCAGCGCTGTGGCGTTGGCGACGTTGGTGGACGTCAGACTGAAGTTGATCGCGTTCACGAGGCTCGATTGCTCCATATAGGCCAGCAGTCGCGCCTGCGCCGAGATGTTGCACGTCGAACCCGTCGCCACGTTGAGGCTCTGGCCTGTCGGGAAACAGTTAGAGACGTCGTTATAGTTATGGAGCGCAAGGCCGAGCTGCTTCAAATTGTTCGTGCACTGGGATCGCCGAGCCGCCTCGCGGGCTGCCTGGACCGCGGGAAGCAACAACGCAATCAGGACCGCGATAATCGCGATCACGACCAGCAATTCGATCAGCGTGAAACCGGCGCGGTGAGAATGAGATCGCATGATGAATCGCCCTTGGAGAAAGGAGGCAAAGCCCTCTCGGCTGCCTCGGTCTATAAACGTGATATAGTCAGCATGTTACAGTTACTGTGTCCGCGCGCGCATCCCGACCTTTGCAGGCACGCTGGGAGCGCGGCCGGGGTATGGCGCCGTCAATGAGCCTGATGAGCCCTGCACATTCGGGCCAGGGCCGCAGTCAGCTCAAGTGGGCAGCGTCTTTTGTAGGGTGGGCATCGCCCACCGCACTTCACGGGGCATCGGCATCAACAACCAAGCGTACTTGGACGGTCTCGCTCGCACCCCTCACCCGGCCCTCGTTAAGGGCCGACCTCTCCCACAAGGGGAGAGGTGTGTCTTTCGCTCCTCCAATTCGCTGACGAAACGACACCTCTCTCCCTTCGCGGGAGAGGGTCGCCGCGCAGCGGCGGGCTGAGAGGTTCGGGCGGTCGCTCGCGTTGTGTTGGTACCAGATGCTCGTGGTCGACACAGTGGCCATGGCAACGTGGAGCACGACCGCGTACACCTCAGTGCATCACGAGGAGTATCCCGGCGCGCTCGCGGTCCGCCCTGTGCATCAGACGGGTCGCGGTGGGCGATCCGGTGGGGATGTGACGTGAACGGGGCGGATCGCTCCTGGTACACGCCCGCAGAGCAGCGAAGGCGGAACCCGCGCGGGCGCGAGTACGTTCAGAAACGCCCACGTCTCGGCTTGCGACACACTCACGGAAGGCGCCGACATCGGCGGCATCGGGTTCCGCGAGCACGACATTCCCGAGCAAGGCGAGGGGCTGTCAACGGGAACGCGCGGCGAATCATTGGCACCCTGGGACAGCAGATCCAGGTCGTTGAGCGTGAGCAGCGGCGTGCTGCCGTCTTGGGCTCGCGGGACCGCATAATGCGTGCAGCCCGCCCCGGCCGTCGAAGGCGCAACGAGCCCGCCTGCCAGGAGCGCAAAACACGCTCCGGCTACGAGCGGCACCAGTCGCTGGGACAGCCCTTTGCTCATGCTTGTGATGGAATGGTGAAAGCGAATAGGTCTGGAGGGGCATCACCCCTGGGCGCAACCACACATCGAAGGTACGGGAAGCGCCACACGTGACAATATCGTGCGGTTAATGTGAAATCAAGCGCCGTGTAGGAAAAGCCGGATGAATGCTGCGGAAAAAACGCTCGCCCCGGCTGCCCCAGCGCGGTCCCGATCTTCGCTTGTCAGGACCCTGTTGGTTGATGATAATGGCACCCAATTCCCAGGGATACGGGAACAGTTCCGTACGTCTGGGCCGCAACTCACCCGGGATTCCGCTGGAGTATCGGCCGGGCCAAGCGGATGAAGGGACCTGTCGTGTCCCTAGAATGTCCGAGGCCATTCGGTCCTGCCTTCGCGAAGGAAGCGCCATGAAGATTGCCGTCGTTGGAACGGGTTACGTGGGATTGGTGACCGGCACCTGTCTTGCCGAGAGCGGCAACGACGTCGTTTGCGTCGACAAGGTCGCGGCCAAGATCACGATGCTGCAAGCGGGCCAGGTACCCATCTACGAACCGGGTCTGGCCGAGCTGGTCCACCGCAACGCGCGCGACGGCCGCCTGCGGTTCACCACGAGCTTGCCCGAGGGGATCGCCGATGCCGAGCTGGTGTTCATTGCGGTGGGTACCCCGCAAGGGAGCCACGGTGGTGCGGATCTGAGCGGCATCTGGGCGGTGGGCGAGGAAATCGCCAAGAATCTGCAAGAGCCCAAGACCATTGTGATCAAGAGCACGGTGCCGGTCGGCACCAATGCCGAACTCGCCCGTCGCATGTCCGAGGTCTCGGACGTCGCGTTCGACGTGGCAAGCAACCCCGAGTTCCTCAAGGAAGGCGCCGCCATCGACGACTTCAACAAGCCGGACCGGGTTGTTGTCGGCGTCCGCCGGGGCGAGGTTGGCGAGCAGCTCCGCGAGCTGTACGAGCCATTCTTGCGCACGGAGCGTCCGTTCCTGATCATGACGCCCGAGAGCGCGGAGATGACCAAGTACGTGGCCAACTGCCTGCTCGCCACCAAGATCAGCTTCATCAACGAGATGGCCAACCTTTGCGAGGCCTATGGCGCCGACATCAACGAAGTGCGCCGGGGGATCGGCCACGACCAGCGCATCGGCTTCAGCTTCCTCTTCCCCGGGGCTGGTTACGGCGGCTCGTGCTTCCCCAAGGACGTCCGCGCCGCGATCCACATGGCACAGTCGCGCGGCCTACCCGCGCGGATGATGGAGGCCGTCGACGAGGTCAACGAGGCCCAGAAAGACGTGCTCGGCCGCAAGATCCTCGACCACTTCGACGGCGAGGCCCAGGGCAAGACCGTCGCCCTCTGGGGCCTGGCCTTCAAGCCGAAAACGGACGATATCCGCGAGGCCCCCGCGCTCGTTTTGATCGACACTCTCCTCGCCGCCGGCGTGCACCTCCGGGTCCACGACCCCGAAGCCCTGAGCAACGTCCGGGCCATCTACGGCGACCGCATCACCTACTGCGACCGCCAGTACGGCGCCATTGAGCAGGCCGATGCGTTGGCGATCGTCACCGAGTGGACCGAGTACCGTAACCCCGACTTCGAGGTGATGGCCCGCCTCCTGCGCGAGCCCGTCATCTTCGACGGCCGCAATCTCTACGACCCCGCCCGCATGTCCGCGCTGGGCTTCCTCTACCAGGGGATCGGCCGGGCCGTCCCTGCTCAGGGGCATCTGCCGGTAGGCTGAGTAACCACGCCGATTGATATTGGAACTGGATTCTGATCCCGGGGCCGAACTCTGTTTTCGGCCCCCTGGATCTTTCAATGCTTCGCGTGCTCGGCGAGCTCGCGGGTAAAATGGTCGGGCGGAAGCCCAGAGGCCGTCGCGATCTTCCGTGAGACTGTCTTAAGGTCCGCTAAAGCCTTCGGCGAGTGCGCCAGCTCGGCCTCGAACCGGCGCGTCAGGTTCGGTACGCATTCGGCGCGGGCCAATCCAAACACCGGCGCGAGTACGCGCAACGAAGACTCGGTATAGCGGCGGCAGAGCCACGCGGCCATGGGACGGGCCTGTTCATGACCGTGGCGTTGTGCAAGTGCCCGCAGTTCCAATCCGTAGTGAGCGGCCACCTCCGAGCAGATGACCTTCACATCCAGCACGCCGCGCTGCCGTGTCTTGCGAGTACGCGGCTTGCCAGCCTGGTCCGCCAGTGTGTGGATCTTTGCCTGGTAGCGCGGCGACCCCAGGATCCAACCGCCCACGACATCGTCGAATGGCGAAGGAGGCGGGTGCGCCACGCCGTCCGCCACAAACCTCCGGTACGCCGAGGCCGCGTCCTTGCTGGCAGGCTCGCCGTTCCAGGCACCGAGCAATTCGTCATACGCCACCCAGGGCCGGCGTTCCTTGCGCAAAGCGTAACCCGGATAGCTCGACCAGGGCCACTCCGCCGGCTCACTGACGAGTTTTGAGCGAACCGGTCCGAGGTGAATGTATCGGCTCACGGACCAGTAGTGAGACGCGTCCTCGATCATCACGGTCTTGTACCGGCCCCGAAACACCTGCCCCTCCCGGCTCCGTCGCAGCCGGCTCCAGTGTGCGTAGGACGAGAGAAACCCCTGCATGCCCCGAGAGATGTTGGGCCGAGGCGTCTTCAGGAAGAGCTCCAGGTGGTTCTTCATGATGACGAAGGCGAGGAGCTGCCAACCCGAGCGCGTCACCGCCTGGGCGAGGTCGTCAACCAGACGAGCGCGTTCCTGATCATCCCGCGCGATGGGACGCCGCGTCTGACCGCGGGTGGTGACGTGATAGATCGCGCCTTCGAATTCAATGCGAGGTCGTCGTGCCATGATGACACGTTAGCCGAACGCGCGCCCCACAGTCAACCCAAAAACAAGTGTGACCCCGATGCGGTGGCTCCCCACGATCACGATCGGGAGCACTGAGGAGCTGGCCGCCGGGAAGCCCGTTACCAGTCTTTGGGATCACGGAGCATTTCGTTGAAGCGCTTGAGCAGCTCGGGATCGGGCGCGGTGCCCCCGGCTTGCTGTCGGAATCGTTCGGCCATTTCTTCCATCCTGCGCTGGATGGTCTTGGCAGCCTCAGCGAGCCCGGGCGGGGCGTCTTCGGGTGCATCCCCAAGGGCGCCGAACTCGCGGACGCTCTTCTCTCTCATGTTGAGCGCGAATTGAAGGAGCGAGGCGGCTCGCTGCTGCGGTGAAAGTTGTTCGATCGTATTCACGAACGAGGCCTCACGGTCTTGCGCGGCCTGAGCGCGGGCGGCGCTCTCAGCACCGAGGAGCTGCGTTCGAAGCGCGACGAGGCGGTCACGGTCAATCGACTCGAATGTCACGTAGATGGGAACGCCGTGACTCGTCGAGTTCTTCCAGCGGCCATCGTCGTCCGTCTTCGACTCGAGCGCAACGATACCGTCGCTCTCTTCCGGCTGCAGGTGCAGGCTGAAGGTGGCCATCGGAGCGGGCCGGTACGGCTGCACCTTGGCCCACTCGGCTTCGAGCGGCAGCGGCAATGTCGTACGCGTCAGGGTCTCACCTTCGGGCGAACGCTGACGGGTGAAGAGGACGAGGGCCTCATTGTCACGCGCAAGAACCTGTTCCTCCGACGCCGGGCCCCCGTACATGCCCGACAGATCGATCGTCTCGCGCGCAAGAATCGCAATTCCTTTCTCCGTCTCCGACCAATCCACGGTCGGAGCGTCCGAGGAGGCCATCTGCTCTTCGAAAAAGCCGCTGAGCGTGTCATTGACGAGATACGTACTCTCGCCGTGATGGTCGATGTAAACGCTCGGCCGTCCCTTGGGCCCTCGGGCATTGAAGTTCAGAAGGAACGTCCCGCCGATCTCGATCTCGATCCCAACTATGAACATTAAATTGTGCTTTGGCACCTCGTCCTCATCGAGCTCCGTATACTCCCAGAAGTCGTCGTCGACCGGCACGATCTCATCGAGCGGCAAGACCTCAATGGGTGCGTTGCGCACGTACCCCCCGTTGCGGATGCCGAGGGCTGTCCGGATCGGCTCCGGAAGTTTGACGCGGTGGGTTTTCTCCCACGTACGGATCTCCGCCGCAGTCACGCCCGGCGGAACTTCGGCCTCCTCGGCGTCGGGCTCCTCTTCATAAGGGTTGCTGCCTTCCATCCAGAAGCGATTGAAGTCGATCATGATGACCTCGCGAAAGGAAGATCGGCCGTGTCCGCAACATCACGGGTCCGCCTCACCTCGGCTCGGCTCAAGCCATTCGTCAGGCGAATCCGATCCGCACGACACTTCGCATGAGGCTTCCACCGGAGAGACCGGAGGCGATACGGGATGAGCTGCTTGCGGTTGACGAACTGTTTGGCCTCTTCAGCATAGCCCACTTCGATACGCTTGGGCCCACGCGGCGAGCTCGGCGAGTCGCAGGTCGGACGCCCCCCATTGCCCCGGATCCGACGGAAGCTGGCGGTCAAATCGGCGCTTGCTGAACGAGGAGAGGCGCTTGATCGCGTGCGCACGGTGCTCGATAGGAATGGATTCGTCCGCGGCGATCTTCATCAACGCCTCGTAGGCGCCACGACCCCGGATCGTGATGTAGCCAAGGATGCTCCAGTAGCGCGTGAGTTCGTCCGACAGTCCGCGCTCGAAGACCTCGCTGAATTCGACGTCGGCCGGCATCATCGTCCCCGCGAGGCAACTACAGGCGTGCGTTCGCATCCACGGTATCCGACCGGTTTCGGCATACTCGGCCAGGACTGTTTTGGCTTTGTGATTCCCCTTCTTGGCATGCTTGTTCAACGCGTTGATGGCATCGCACGCAACGCTCCCATCATCCGTGACGAACAGGCCTGCTTTGAGATCGCTGATGGTTGGCTTCACGGGTCGCACCTCAAGCGCGGCAATCATACTTAATGTTATATAGAATGTTAGAAATCCTGGTCCACCGTCCCTTGAGATGATTTGGCTCGCCCTGCATCAAGCCGAGGCCGGATTGCGGCCAGGTAGTACACCGAAATGACCAAACCGACCGGTGCGCAAACGAACGCAAACGCCGCCATCAGGACAATCCAGGTCGTCCGGTTCATCCCCGTCGCCTGCCATTGCCAGTCAGGTCGTTGTGCAGCGTCGATGATGCCCCAGATCGGGACGGCCCATGACAGCATCATGAAGAAAATGACGCATAACTCCATGGGACCGGGATTGAGTATCATTCCGAGCAGGAGACTTATCGACATTCAGCACCCCTTTGAGGATTCGCTGGGAAAACTCGGTGTCGGTTTGGTTGTTACCGTACACTCTTGCTCGAGAGCGGGCCAGATGGAGGCCTCGGGCCGCTCGAGAACTTCGCAGATGCGTTGCACCCAATCGGGAGGGCGAGAGGATGAGCGTCCGTTGTGTGCAACTCAGCCACGGACCGCACTTCAGCGCTTAACGGTTGAGGGGCATGAGACCACTCGATTACGTGCGCTACTCCCCCAAGTCCCCCTTCTCAGTTTTGAAGTGGCGCGTTTTGCACAGAGTCGACGTCTTCAGACGATTTCGCTGCAAGCCAGACAAAACGCGTAACTTCAAAACTTCCCAAGGGGAGGAATAATATATCCGCGCGCAAGCAATTGGAGATGTGAGGACTGACGCAGCCAGCTCGATCGCAAAGCACGCTAATTCGCCGAAACTCGATTCTCCTTCCCGCCGCCCCGCGTGACCCGATACAGCCGGTACGCGCGGTCCCAGCGCACCTTGGGACCGACGGCGAGTGTGTCGACGCGGCCGATGTGTTTCAGACCCGCGAGGTCCGACTCACGCCCGATCACCGCAAACGAGGGGGCAGGGGGGTGTGCCTTGAGGTCATCGGCACCGTAGCGGCAGAGGGCAGGGCGGTTGAGATAGAAGAGCCGCACGGCCAGATCATGCGGCACCGGGCCGAATGGCGTGGGGTAGGGGTAACGGTCCCAATCCGGGACGTTGTAAAGCAAGACGACCGGCTCGTCCGAAGAGAGCGCCTTCGCAGCGCGCGCATAAAACACCCATTCCACACCTCGGCCGCGGATCCTCGGCCCGAGCAGCGTGAATCCCAAGGCCCACATAAGCCCAAGCACCGCGAAGCTGGCCAGCACGCCGTGCCGCAAGCGAGCAGGAGCAATCCCGCGACGCTGAAGCCGCTCACCCAGACGGACCAGGCCGAGTGCCGCCCAGACAGACCACGGGGGCAGAGCGTGAATCACATAGTGGGCGTTCTTGACCGTCGCTAGCGAGAGCAAGACCACCGGCGCCACCGCCCAGGCCCAAAGAAGACGGTCGGCACCGAAACGCCCGGCTCGACCACAGGCCCGACCGAGCGATCGAATGGCTCCTCCCACAGCGAGCGGCGTCCAGGGAAGCGTCTGGAGAAAGAGCGCGGGGAGGTAGGTCCACCAGGGCGCTTCGCCCGCGAAGTGCTCCGGATGGGCCGCGAGGCGATCCGTGACGTGCAACGTCCAGAGGCTGAAGGCTTGCGGGTATCGCTGGATCACAAGCGCAGGCCAGGCAAGCGTCAGGAGCGCCGCGAGCCCGATTCCCAACCACCAGACGAGCCGGCGGCAAGTGGCGCAGTCGCGGTCCCAGGCGAGGACCAGCAGAAGCGAAGCACCGACGAGGGCGCCGCCGAACCCGATCCCTTTGGCCAGGGACGAGAGACCGAGCAGCACAAAAAACGCGATGCGAACGGTGAGACAGCCAGGCGTAGTATCGCGGGGAACCTGATAACTCCCCCCCTTGGGAAGGGGGGGTAGGGGGGGTGGGGAGTGAGCGCTCGTATTCACCTGATCCCGTTGCCCGGCACTCGTTAAGTGCAGAAGCGAGGCTGCCGGCTGATTTGCCCACAGCGGACGGGCAATCCCCACCCCCCCTACCCCCCCTTCCCAAGGGGGGGAGTTATATGTTTTCCGCTCGGGAAGGGGATTAGGGGCGTGCGTTGGGTCAACGCCTATGGCCGTTGTACCCCCCTCCCTGATCCACGCGCCATCCGCGCGCAACCGGTCAAACAGCACAACGCACCAAGTGATCAAACACGCAAGCACCATGTCGACCTCGGCGAGTCGCCCGCGCATCACGGTCCACGCCGTGGTCGCCTGAACGAGGCCGGCGAGCAACCCGACCCCTGGCCCAAAGCGCCGGGCGGCAAAGTACGCGACCCCCAAGGCTAGCATTCCGCCGGCCAGTGCCGACGGCATTCGGGCGATGGTCTCGTTGATCCCTCCTGCCGCCTTGCCCACGAGAGCGACCAGCCAGAAAGCCAGGGGAGGTTTCTCCAGCCACGGCTGTCCGCCGACTCTGGGGACGAGCCAGTCTCCGGTCGCGTTGATTTCGCGCGCGGCTTGCGCGACAAAGGCCTCGTGATAGGACAGGCGGCCGCCTCGTCCCAGCCCCACTCCCAAAGTAAGGGCCGCGAGCAGCGCGACCAGGGCTGCGTGTGCCCAGCCCAGTTCTCGACGACCGTCCTCCATGCCCGCCGCTCCCCGCACGCTATCCGAACCTCGGGCTCGTCCTTGAGTCGGCGCGATTCTATGCGAAATGGCCGCCCTTGGCGATGCGAACCGCTGAACCTGCTGCACGCCCTTGGCCGTTGACGTCCCTCGGAACATCCCGTTACGATCGGGGCGTCAAGGTTCTGCGTCTTTCTCATCCTAAAAACACGGTGGGCGTTCGCAATCCGTGCAAATCTTATTGACGAATGACGACGGCGTGTTCGCCCCCGGCCTGCGCGCCTTGCGCAAAGAGCTCATGCGGCTGGGGGACGTGACCGTGATCGCCCCCGCGGCCGAGCAGAGCGGGGTCGGGCACTCGATCACGCTCCTGACCCCCCTGGTCGTCAAGCCGGTCGACGACGAGGACGGCTCCCCCCTGGGCTGGATGGTCGAAGGGAGCCCGGCCGACAGCGTCAAACTCGCCGTCTGCGAGCTCATGCCGCGCCCGCCGGATCTGATCGTTTCGGGGATCAACGCGGGCTCGAACGCCGGGATTAACGTCCTCTACTCTGGCACGGTCGCCGCGGCGATCGAGGGGGCGTTCTTCAAGATCACGAGCGTCGCGGTCTCGCTCGAGCTGGCCGAACACTTCGATTATCCCTACGCCGCGCGCCACGCCACCCGGGTGATCGAGCGCATCCTTGCCCACAAACCCGCGCCCGGCTCCCTGTTCAACGTCAATCTGCCCGCCCATTCGCGAGGCGAGCCCAAGGGCGTCCGCGTCGTTCCGATGGGCGTCGGCCGCCACGGCGAGGGCTTCGAGAAGCGACACGACCCGCGCGGGCGTATTTACTACTGGATGACCTACAACCCACCGTTCCACCTCGAAGGACCCGAGACCGACGTGACGAGCCTGTGCGAAGGCTACATCACCGTGACCCCGCTCCACTTCGACCTGACTCGCTACGACCTCGTGCCCGAAGTCGGCCGCTGGGACTGGAACGTCTGAATCCGCTTATCGTACCTTTTCGCCGACGCGGGCCGGCGCGCCCGCACACCCGGAGCAACCCCAATGAGCCCCGCGCGTTCTTCCCCACACCGCCTGCTCCCCTGGTTATCCGCCCTCTCTCTTTTGGTCCTTACCTCGGGCTGCGGGACCGAGCCCCGCAATGTCGGCGGCACCAGCTCCGCGCCCAAGCCGTCGGAGCCCACGAGCACCAGCAGCAGCTCCACCTCCGACTCATCGTCGGTGACCGTAGCGCCGGCAAAGAAGCCCGCACAGGATACGCTCATCGTCGGCAAGACAACCACCGACATCAAAGCCTCCGACGGCACACTGCCTCCGAACGCCAAGCTCGCCAGCCAGAAGATCACAGCCAAGGATCCGATCACGATCACCGGCAACGCCTACGTGAGCATGGTCGGCCAGACTTCGATCCTGAACATCAAGCATTCCATGGATCTCTATTATACGGCCAATGAGAGATATCCCAAAGACCTCAATGAATTTATGACCGAGATCATCAAGCCCAACAACATCGCACTCGCCAGGCTCCCCGACTATCAGGAATACCGCTACAACGCGGCGACCCACTCGCTCGAGATCTGGGAGTACCCCGACAAGAAAGCGGCGCCGGGACCCTGATCTTTGCCCACGGGAGCATCGGTTTCGCTGGAATCGCGGCGATCGCCAACCCCTCACTCCGCTGCAGTGCGGCGGTCTTCTTTCACAAGGGAAGAGGGGCATTTTCACATCTCAATCGTCCCTGGAAATCACACCTCTCCCCTTGTGGGAGAGGTCGGCCCTCAACGAGGGCCGGGTGAGGGGTGCGGGCGCGGCTGTCCAAGTATCCCATGCCTCGACACCGTTGCCAAAAGCCGCTGATGGCACCCTCGTTTACTGCCTTTTTGGCAGACATCGCTGTACCTCATAAGCATTTCACCTTTTGGCAGTCGCGCACTCGTTCCGCCAACCACAATTCTGCCTATTTGGCAGCATCGTCAGACGCGAGCGCGCCTCATGCGATCGCCATAACTGTTTTAAATCACTAGACTTAACGCTAATTATCCAGCTTTGGCGCGCGGCTTGCAAAACACGTTCTTCTGCAAGGGTCTTCCAGCAAAGGGACTGGGGACCTACACGTTCCCGAGAGGGAAAGGGCCTTTTGCGGCGGAGAACGATCATGGCTATCGAGCGCTGGGATCCGTTTCGTGACATGGTGAGTCTGCGTGAGGCGATGAACTCACTGTTGCAGGACAGTTATGTGCGGCCGAACGGCAATGCGGCCGGACCACAGAGTGGTTTTCCGTTGGACGTGGCCGAGACGGAGAACGAATTCGTGCTTCACGCGGCGCTGCCGGGAGTGAAGCCGGAAGAAGTGCAGATCACGGTGCATGGCGACACGGTTTTGATCCGGGGTGAGACAAAGGCGGAGGAGGAGAAGAAAGGACGCACCTGGCACGTGCGCGAGCGTCGCTTCGGCGCGTTCCAGCGTGCGGTCAGCCTCAACGCGCCGATCGACTCTGACAAGGCCAACGCCCAATTCGAAAACGGGGTGCTCACCCTGACGCTCCCCAAGGCGGAGACGGCCCGCCCCAAGCAGATCAAGGTCGGTGCCTCGGACAAGAAGTAAATGGATGACGGTGATCTGGCTCCCCCCGTTTGACGCTTGTCGCGGCCCTTTTTCGACTCTACGATGAAGGGTAAGCAACTTGGCCCGACCTTCCGGCCGGGGCGTCATTCGGGGGGACGATTCATGTTCGAAGCAAACCGACGCACCCGGTGGACCTGGATGATCGCCGTGGGGTTCGTGGTGGCGGCCCTCGCGGTCGACGTCGCGCCGGCCCAGAACGCGGCCGAGAAGGACAAGGCCACAAAAACCAAGACCGCCAAGAACGGCGCTGTGCCGACCAAGAAATCGCCCCCGAACGCCGGCGACCCGCTCGTCGGCGCCCAGGGCAAGACACCCATCGCGCCGGGCACGTATCACTACACGTTCAAGTTAATTTCTTACGATAGGACGCCGCTCGCCGCAACCTATTACCCCTCTAGGCTGACAACCACGGCCCCTTGCCTGCTGCTGATCCATGAGAAGGACCGGTCGAGCAAGGATTTCGAGGAACCGATCGGCGAGCTGAAAGGACAGGGGCTCGCCGAGTACTTGCAGGGCCAGGGTTACGCGGTTCTGACCTTTGACCTTCGAGGCCACGGGGCGAACTTGCGCAGGCCGCTGACGGCGAAGGATTGGAAGTCGATGGTCGGCGACCTCCAAGCGGCATACATGTTCCTCGTGGACCGTTGCAACCGGGGAGAGCTAAACCTGTCAAAGCTGGGTGTCATTGGTGTCGGTGAAGGCGCCAATCTCGCGGCGGTCTGGGCCGCAACGCCCGGTGGGGCGGTTTCGATGGAGGGGCGGATCAGCGACCTGGGTGCGATGGTCCTGGTGACGCCGCTGCCCGATGGCGAAGGGGTCTCGCTCCGCGAAGTCATGGCCCAGGTCGCCGCGCGCGTTCCTGTCTTGCTGATGGTGGGCGAACGTGACGTCGTCTCGGCCGACCCCGTGTTGGCCGTCAAGGCGTCGATCGAACGGATCCGGAATAACTCCGTGGAGACGTTCCCCACATCGCTCCACGGCTTCAAACTGCTCCGGTTGGAGCCGAAGACGACGGGGGTCGTGTCGCGGTTCCTCGAACTGCGTATCAAGTTCGGCCGGGGGGCAGATCTGAAGGCGACCGAATGGGAGCCGAGGTACAACCTGACGCCTGTCGGTTTCGAAGACATCCAGGTCGTGCGCAACCTCAAACAGCCGGAACCGTCCAGGGCGCAGGAGAAGTCGAAAGATAAAGAGAAGGACGCCGCGCCGGCCAAGAAGTGAGACCCCATGGCGACGATCTCTAACGGCGAGCCCGACGAGAACGGCCCGGTGCGTCGCCTGCGGTACGACTTTTCGCGGTCCGGTGCGGGAGCCGCGGGCGAGGGGCACTCCGGGCGCCGGTTCGTCGCGGTCTCGGTGTTGACGATCCTGATCGTGTGGGGGATCCTCTACCTCGTCTTCCGCGACTGGCGAGTGCGGCATCGAACCCGTGCAGCATTCGGCGCCAGCCAGGTTGCATCGCAGGTCGATCGCCTGGCCCCGATGGTTCCCGAGGGGGTCTCGCCCGAGGAATGGCGCGAGGCCGTGGAGCAGACCCACGAGTTGCTGGTCCACCTGACCGGGGCTAATCTGCTGGATCAAGCCGGGATGGAGCGCCTCCGCGACGAGCTTGCCGCTCGCGTCGCCGACGCTCAGCCAGAGAATGCCCGCGCGGTGCTGGCCTCGATCTGGGACGACATGCAGGCCCGCGCGGGACCAGTGCTGGAGCGGTATCCGCGCCCGAAGGTCTTCGGCCCGACCGGGGCAAAGTCTGCGATGCCCTGAGGGCCCTTGAGCGTGTCGCAAGGTTGAGCGACCGGTCCGTGCCCTCCGAGCCACTTGTCCGCGAACCGACCAAGTGGAACAATGTACCCGTCTGTTGAGAGTCTCCGATCAGGGTCTCAACACGCCACGAGGTTTCTATGGCAACGTTAACACCTGAGCTCCGCCTCGAGATCGAAAAGGCCGGCGAAGAGCCCGTGCGAATTGAAGATCCGGAGACGCACACCGAGTACGTTATCCTCAAAGCGGTCGTTTATCGACAACTCCAGGCACTCGCAAATCCCCAAGAAATCGATTCCTCGTTCCGTGAGTCCGGAAACCGCAACTCACTCCATTTGCCCGCCAGCCAGGTCGATGCCACCTTCGCCGGTTCCTTCGCGCGCAGCTCAAGTTCCGAGGAACCTGATCACGACGAGCAAATCACCTTGTTTCTGAGCACAGTTTACAGTCTTGCGCGTGCAGGCGAGAGCGACCGCGGAATCGACCACATCTTCGAGCAGTTTGAAGATCTCTTTGAGACAGCTCGCTTTGACGTGTGCGATGCGATCATCGAGCGGATTGACGTTGGGAAGATCGATGCGACGTTAATGATTGGGTTCTTGGTCGCGACGCTGATCGCGAAGGATCGAATTCGCTCCCGCCCGGACTACTACGCGGCAGTTCGGAAAAAGCTCGTCGAACAGCGAGGGAAGGAACAGGCGGAACGGTTACTCCGAGGAATCGAATAAACCGCATGGGTATAGACCATCTGAAGTTCTCCGGCGACGACGTTCCCCATGTCGCGATCGCGATCGGCCGGACGGCCTCCGAACCGTATAACACCCATACGGGGGTTGTATACAGGAACTTGGACGGGACCGTCTCGATGCTCCATCTCGGTTGGCACCACAGGCTTCTGAACTGGCCTTATGATGGGACGTATGCCTGCGTCGTGCCGAATATCGAGCCGGAGCGAGCCCGAATCGTGGCGGGGCTCTGCCGAACCATCTGGCGGAGACGTCCGAAGATTCCTTATTCCCTCCGCCTCGACGTCCACGCCCGTTTTCGCGCAGCGACAGGCGACGTCGTGCTGTCGAAAGAGGGTAACGGACTGAACTGCTCAAACTTCGTTCTGATCGTTTTTCTCACAAGTGGGATTTCGTTGATTGATTTTACGACCTGGCAGGAGAGGGCTGAGGATGCCGACTGGCATCGCTATTTGGTACAGCAGCTCGAGGGACATGGAGCATCACCAGAACATGTCGAGGCGGTTCGCTCAGAAATTGGCTGTGCCCGCGTTCGGCCGGAGGAAACCGCCGGGGCGGGTATTGAGGATTTCCTCCCCGCGAATTTCGAACAGTGTGCACGAAATGGCCGTGAGATTGTGACGATACTCGACGCACATTCGCACAATGAAAATAAGGGTTCCTTACCGCTTTGAGCCAAGCGACAAACGACGGCACTGGGAAGGGCGCAACACGAAGCGTTCACGGTGCCTCGCGCTGGTGTGGTCCAAACTTGGGATTGACCAGGGAAACGGCCCTTCCGGGTTTTGTTGCGCGTCAGCGTCTGCTTCCTGGATCAATGCCGGTTCACTTTCTGCCCCAAAGCAGCCGAATATGATCGCCTGGCGCAAGGAACAGGCCCGTCGCAGCCTGTTCCTGACGGGTTCGTTGCCGACCTGATTGTGTTGCGCTCGTGATTTTCGTGAAGGCCGCCGCGAAGGGGCAATGAACGAATCGACGTAGAGACGCGGTGATCGTTCCAGAGTTTCGGAGTTTTCGAAAAACTCCGAAATACGCAAGCCGTGGAACACCAATGACTTCGGAGTTTCGGAGTTTTTGGCGAGAGATCTTGTCTTCCTCGTTTCCGCCAGGTGACCCCGCCCGGCGGGCATTTGCCGGGTGCGAATTCGCGCGAGCGCCGGGGGGGGCGAGGTTGCGCTGTCGTTGGCCCGTTCATGGCGAGTGACCCTGCTTCGGCTCGTGGTTTCGCAATGCCTTCTCTCTATATGCTCCGGGTAGCTCGATAGTTCTTACGCGCCCCGTCCATCAATTCGTCATACGCGGTTCGGCGTTTACGACATTCTTTGCTCGAAAGTTTTTCGTCAAAAAACGCAGCGAACGACGGGTAGCCGAGGCGGCTCACGGCCCCCCCGAGGCATCCCTCGCTCTGGGCGTGCTCGCGCTCTCGTGAATTGTCGGTGTGATAATTGCGCTCGCCCTCCCACATTCGTGCAACGCCGCCGGACGATCTTGGTCCGTTCGAGCGATCCCGTCAGCCGCGCGATCACGGCTGAACATCATATTCGCGCAGCTTATCGAAGAGTTGTCGGCGGCTGATGCCGAGGCGCTCGGCGGTTTTGGTCCGATTGCCTGCACAGGCTCGGAAGGCACGCTGAATCGCCCGCCGCTCGACCTCGGCGAGCAGCGCGCGGAGGGGTAGGGCGTCGGAAGCATCGTCGGCCAAGTCGATCGCCGGATCGAGCGGCTCGTCGGCATCGAGGTGTTCGGGGAGAATCGTCCGCCCTCGCGCGGCGATGACGGCCCGCGCCAGGGCGTTCTCGAGTTGCCGCACGTTGCCCGGCCAGGGGCGTTCCTGGATGTGGGCCAAGGCTTCGGCCGACAGGGAAAGCGGTCCCCAACCGTGCCTTCGCTCCACGCGCCGCAAGATGGATTCCGCAAGGAGCGGGATGTCGCCCCGGCGCTCGCGGAGTGGCGGGATTACAATCCGGGCGACGTTGAGTCGATAAAACAGATCTTCGCGGAACCGGCCGGCGGCCACCTCTTTGGACAGGTCGCGGTGCGTGGCGGAAATGACCCGGGCGTCGCTGCGCAACGTCTCCGTGCCGCCGACGCGCTCGAACTCTCGCTGTTGCAGCACGCGGAGGATCTTGGCCTGCGCTGGCAAAGGGAGTTCGCCAACCTCGTCGAGAAAGATCGTGCCGCCTGAGGCACGCTCGAACCGTCCCGGTTTCTGGCGGTCGGCCCCGGTGAAGGCACCGCGCTCGTGACCAAAAAGCTCGCTCTCGATCAAGCCTTCGGGAAGTGCCCCGCAGTTGACTCGGATCAAGGGGCCAGTGGCCCGGTCCGAGTGCCGGTGCAGCGCCGAGGCCACCAGCTCCTTGCCTGTACCGCTCTCGCCGACAATCAGCACGGGGGCGTCGGTCGCCGCAGCAAGGCCGATCGCCTTGAACACCTCGCGCATCGGGGCGCTCTGGCCGATCAGTTCTGGTTCTCCTTCGACCGGCGGCTCCGAAGCTTCATCCGGTTCCTCGCCGGACTGCGCGCGCAGCGCCTTGACCTCGAACGCAAGCGCCCGCTGTCGCAGCGCACGCTTCAAGGTCAGCAGCACCTCGTCGAGGTCGAACGGCTTGGTCAAGTAGTCGTACGCCCCTCGGCGCATGGCTTCGATGGCCGCGGCTGAGCCGCCGAACGCAGTCACGACAATCACCGGCAAGTCGGCCAGCGACGGGCCGAGCTCGCTGAGCACGGCGAGCCCGTCGCGCTTCGGCATCTTGAGGTCGAGCAGGACCGCGTCCGGATTCTCGGAGTGCACCTGGGCCAGCGCTTCCTCACCGTCGACGGCTTCGAGAGCCCGGTATCCCTCCGCCTGGAGCAGCCGCACGAGATTGCGACGGATCGTGCGATCGTCGTCGACGACCAGGATTGTTGCGTTGGTTTCGTTCATCGAGCTTCTCCATCCGTCTTCGCGGCGAGCGTTGGGAGCGTCAGCGTGAAGAGGGCGCCACGGCTGTCGCGCCGGTTCGAGGCATGGAGGTCGCCGGCGTGTGCCATGGCGATCTCGCGGGCGATCGCCAGGCCCAGGCCAGTTCCCCCCGGCTTGGTGGTGTAGAACGGTTCGAACAGGTGCGACAGGATTTCGGGTGCCAGACCGGGTCCGGTATCGGTCACGACAACCTCGGCAAGGCGCTGCGAGGCGTCGAAACGGGTGACGAGCCGGAGCGTGCCCCCTTCCGGCATCGCATGCAAGGCGTTCGTGGTGAGGTTGCGGAAGACCTGGACCAGGGCAGGGGGTGCCATTGCCACGTCAGGAAGTGCTGGATCGAGCTCCACCTCGATGCGAACCCCCTGCGAATCCGCCTGTGCGCGGGCCAGCCGCGCGGCCTCGGCGACGACGGCGTTGAGGTCTCCGGGGACAAGGTCCTGGGCATCAGCCTTGGAGAAGTGGAGCAGCCGTGCGACGATCCCTTCGAGCCGGTTGACCTCGTCGTGCAAGCCCTCGAACGACTCCGGGTCAGGCCCGATCCCGCGTTCCCAGAGTTGGACGGTCGAACGGATGCCGGCGAGGGGGTTGCGAACCTCGTGGGCCACGCCCGCGAGCAGTTTCCCGAGCGCAGCGAGCCGCTCGGAGCGCCTCAACTCGGTCTGCAGCCGCGCGCGCTCGACCGCTTGTCGGCGCACGGTCCGCGCTAATCCCGCAGTCAGCCCGAACGCCAGGACGATCCCCCCGAGTGCCAGGCCCGCAGCCAGTCGGTAGCCCTGGAGGGAGCGGTCGACGAACGGTGGATCCACCAGGCGGGTCATCACCCACGTGGCACCGGCCACGCGCCCTTTGACGGTAATCGGCGCCGTGCGGATCGCCACGGTGACGGGCCGATGGGTCTCCACCTCCTCGATCGAGAATAACACCTGCTGCTTGCGAATGGCGGCATCGACCTGGATGTCGATGAGGTCGGCCTCCACGGGCGGCAGGGTCGATTCACCTCGTCCGCGTGATGAGGGCTCCTCCCGCTTCGCGGCCTTCTTGGCGGCGGGCCGGCGGCCGCCCGAGGCGGCTGTGCCGAAGAAGTGCTTGAAGCCCAGAACGAAATACCCTCCCTCGATCCCATCGAACGGTTCGAGTGCCGTCGCGGCCCGCATCGAGAGCTGGCGGTCGAGATCATCCCCGGCGCGCGCGTCCGGATAATACGGAAAGCCCTCCGTCTGCTCGACTACGTCGCCACCCCGGGCAGCGAGCGCCTCGCCCGCCTGCCGGAGCAAGGTCTTGGCCTCAGCCCGCCGGCGCTCGCGCGCGACCACCTGGGCACCCGTCGTCCAGAGCAGCACCAGCGCAGCGACAAAGAGGGCGGCCACGGCGCCGACCTGCACGGAGAGCGGAACGCGAAACTTGATCAGATCAACGGACATCAAAAACCCTTATCGGGCGAGTGATCGAACGCCTGGGATGTCGGCCTACGTTCGCAACGACCGTGCCGCGTCGCGGACTTATTGTAGGGTGGGCACGGCCCACCGGTTTCCACGGGTGGACCGTGCCCAATCAACGACTGTCCACTCCGATCATACCGAATCACTGAGCGGAATCGCCCCGGACATGCGGGGGAATTCCGCCCAACCCTGCGCCACAAACACGCAAAAACCGCGGAAAACCCAGTGTTTTCCGCTTTGGCACCCTCCGTGCTTTGTACTCCGTGTCGGACAGACGGAGACGGTTTCCGTCAAACCTCGAACGGAGAACACTCATGCACAAGGTTATTGCTGTCGGCTCCACGATCCTGGTCAGCCTCGGGCTGGCTGCGTTTTTCCCACCCTCTCCGGCCTCAGGGCAGCCACTGCCGAAGGCCAAGGGAAAGGGGGACCCGAAGAAGAAAGGCGGACCCGGGGGTGAGTTGAGGAAGGCGTACGACCTGCTGCGCCGGCTCCGCGCGGACGAAGGCGCGGCGGGCCGGCCGGAGGAGCGGCTCCGTGATTGGACAGACCGCGCGGCGGGGCTGTACCGCGATGGGTTGAAGGCGCTCAATGAAGGTGACACGTTCCGCGCCCGAGAGTACGGAACGGCCGCCCACGACCTGGCCCGGGCCGTTGACCACGCTCGCAATGGCGCACGATTCGACCGGCCCGACCCTGACCTGCCCGCGCCGTCCGACGACTTCGGGCTCGAGGATACGCGGGAGCGGGCCCGCCGCGACCTCTATCGCGCCTACGACCGGCTCCAGGAGGCCGATTCCTGGAGGGCCGTGCCCAGTGCTGAGTTCTACAACAAAGCGGCCAGCGACCTCTATAGCGCCGCTCGTCGCGACCTGGAGGCCGGCCGCGACGAGCGCGGCGGCGAGCTCGCCCGCGCGGCGGAGGCGATGACCCACGTTCCCGAGCATCTCGCACACCTGGGCGAAGGAGAGCGCCGCGAGGAGCTCCGCCCCGCTCCCCCGCCGCCGCCGGAGCGCCCCGATCCCAAGGCCAAGGGAGGCGAGCCCCGGGACCGTGGTGATCGCGGTCTCCCACCACCCCTGCCCGGTCGCTGAGCAAGGGCCGCCTGCGGACAACCCGTAAAGCCGGGGTCGAGCGGTCGGCCCCGGATTCCTCTCCTCAGGAAGGATCACGATGGACTGGCGTAATCGGATCGGAATCTACGGATCGTACTTCTTCGGCGTCGCGGGAATCGGTTTCACGCTTCCCTACCTGCCGCTGTATCTCGGCCACGAGGGATTGTCCGATCGGGCAATCGGCCTGATCTCGACCCTTGCGGCCGTTGCCGGACTGGCCCAGTTTCCCGTGGGCCTCTGGTCGGATCGCATTGGTTGGCGCAAGCCATTCCTGGTCGCAGCGCTCGGGCTGCTCGTCGCCGCGACCGCAATGCTTCGCGCGGCGCACAGCACGGTCGTGCTGGGCCTGCTGGTGATCCTGTTCGCCGAGAACGGAATCTGCCGAGCCGTGATCGAGAGTCTCTCCGGAGCCGAGGCCGCTTCGCTCGCCCGTCCCGGCGAGGTGGGTGCGGCTCTCGGCGCGTTGCGCTTCTGGAAGCCCATCGGCATCGTCGCCGTCGCCCTGGCGGGAAGTCTGATTGCCGAACGGTACGGCGTCGGCACTATCCTCATCCCCTTGACCGTGGTACAGGGACTGGGGTTCGCCGCTGCCCTCCTCATCCACGAAGACGGGACGGTCGCGCGCCCGAGCGCGTTGCCTGCGGCTACGCCCGAGAAAACGAATACGCTGTCCCTCCTCAAGGACCCAGCACTCTGCGCGTTCGTGACCGCGATGGTCCTGTTCCACGCGGCCAATGCGCCCGGCGGCGTCTACCTCGGTCTTTTCCTCAACCGTGATCTTCATGCCCCCGAGCGACTGCTCGCGTACGCGTTCATCGTCAGCATGGTCGCCTGGATGATCGTCGTCTGGCCCGCGGGCTGGCTGGCCGACCGCGTGGGCCGGAAACCGCTCCTGATCGCTGGCTGGGGGATCATGTCATTGCGGCTGGCCCTGGTGGCCATCGCACAGACGCCCTGGCAAGTCATCGCCAACCAGGCGCTCGACGGCGTTGCGAACGCGATGTTCGCCGTGCTCGCGGCCTCCTGGGTGACAGACCGTTTGGCCAACCCACGGCGAGCCGGTGAAGCGCTCGTGATCGTCGGCTCGAGCCTGGTACTCGGCTCGGCACTCGGGCCCGCAGTCTCCGGCTTCCTGGTTGGGCCGCTGGGATACCGGGGCCTGTTTGCACTCCTTGCGGGCGTCGGCGTACTGGCGACCGCGATCGTTGCGGTGTGGGTGCCTGAAACGCTCGTCCGGCGTGTTGACGCCGTGGATAACCGGCCCCGTATGCCGATAACCGTAGCGGCGGACCTCTCGTCGGCGCCTTGAACGCCAAACCGCCCGGGCTATCGGACAATCCCCCTGATCCCGAGAGAGTATTTCCGGTGACAACCTGCGCGACATCCATCCCTCTGGTTTCGGCCATCTTCGGCTTGACGTATCTGGGACTCGCCCTGGGGAAGATCCCCGGACTCAAGATCGACCGGGCCGGGATCGCCCTGGTTGGGGCGGCCTTCATGCTGGCCTGCGGCATTCTGTCGATGCCGGAGGCAGCCAGGGCCGTCGATTACGAAACGATCGTCCTGCTCTTTGGCATGATGGTCGTCGTGGCCTACCTGCGCCTGTCTGGAGCGTTTGCCCTGGCAACGGACCAGATCGCGGCCCGCTTCTCGGGGCCGTTCACACTGCTCGCTGTGACGATCGCGCTCTCCGGCACCCTCTCGGCGTTCCTGGTCAACGACGTCGTCTGCGTCGCCTTGACTCCCCTTGTGCTTCACCTCTGCGGGCGGCTCAAGCGGCCACCCATTCCCTACCTTGTTGGGCTCGCGACCGCGTCGAACATCGGCTCGGTGGCGACAATCACCGGGAATCCACAGAACATCATCATCGGTTCGTTTTCGCACATCTCCTATGTGCGCTTTGCCGCACGACTGGCACCCGTGGCGGCCATCGGACTGGCACTGGACTTCGCCGTCGTGGCGCTGGTCTACCGGCGGGTGCTTTGCCAATCGGCCGAGGCGCAGCCCATCCCCAACCACGAGGGACGGCTCCGCGTGCATCGTGGCCTGCTCATCAAGAGCGTACTGGTGACGCTCACGGCGGTCGCTCTGTTTTTCGCCGGACAGCCCATTGCCCTGGTGGCGCTCGCCGCGGCGGGCGTGCTCATGCTCGACCGGGTCCGACCCGAGAAAGTGTACGGGGCGGTCGACTGGCCGCTGCTCGTCATGTTCGTCGGACTTTTTGTCGTCGTTCATGGGTTTGAGATCCACGTGGTCCGGACCTGGGGGCTCGAGCGCTGGCATGCCCTGCTCGAGTCGCCCGTAGTGCTTGTGAGCGGACTGTCCGTCCTGCTCTCCAACCTGGTGTCCAACGTCCCGGCGGTGCTGCTTTTCAAGCCGCTGATGGACGTCATGCCCCAACGCGAGCTGGCTTGGCTGGCGCTCGCGATGTCGAGCACCCTGGCGGGAAACCTCACCGTCCTCGGCTCCGTCGCGAACCTGATCGTCGTCGAGAACGCCCGGCGGGCCGGCACGGAACTGGGATTCCTCGAATACCTCAAGGTCGGCGTTCCGCTGACCGTCGTCACGACCGCCGTCGGCATCGCCTGGCTGGCGCTCGTCCGCTACTAGAGCGTAAGGCGCCTCGCAGTTGCGTTGCGCACAGCCGGGAGGGCGAGGCTGGGGTGGTGAGATGTTGGGGTTGACGAAGCCGTGGGTACGCGCGGTTTTTGTTGCGCAAACGAGTGCTGCTCGCCGTGACAACCCGTTCGTACCAGATTGTAACCGGCCTCGGGCCGGTTCGGCGTGGGTCTCCCGACCC
>DAIDJG010000447.1 GCA_027451445.1 Singulisphaera sp. | reverse complement strand
AACCTGATCAACCGCCACGTCCTGTATACAGGATCGGCCCTCGGCGAGGAGATTGTCAACGATTTCTCGTCGTCGCTGCCTCGCTTTATCAAGGTGTTCCCGCGCGATTACCGGCGCGTTCTCGAACAGAGCAAGGTGGTGCAGCGGCAGTGGGAGCTCATCAATGGCTAGGCCGTCTCACAGTCGGGTTGCGCAGATCGGACGGGCGATCCCGCTTCGCCGTGTGGGAACATATAACTCCCCCCCTTGGGAAGGGGGTAAGGGGGGGTGGGCAGTCAGCGCCCGTTCTCGCCTAGTGCGGTTTACGGCCGTATTGCGCACAGCAGCGACCGATCAGGAGCGCGACGGTGGGGCGGTCGTGCCACAGGCTCGCGTGGGCTTGGCCCCGGCATCTACCTTAGCTCCTACACTAACCCGAAGCGCGAGCGAGGGATAATTATATAATGCCCTCGCTCGCGCTTCGGGTTAGTATTGGGATTCGTCGCCAGGATGTGCGCAACGGGGTCGTAAACCGCTCTAATCCCGTTGTCGCCGAACCATCGAACGCAGCAGAGCGGTTCGCGGCGGAATGGCCGACACCGAACGGCCATTGCCCACCCCCCCAACCCCCCCTTCCCAAGGGGGGAGTTCTATTTTCGCCCTGAGAGACGCGCTATGACCGACCCTCGCGGTTTCCTGAACATCGAGCGCCAGAACCCGACCCCGCGCCCGGTCCATCAGCGGATCAAGGATTACAAGGAAGTCTACCAGGCGATGCCGGCCGAAAGCGTGCGCTCGCAAGCCACGCGCTGCATGGACTGCGGCGTGCCGTTTTGCACCTCGGGCTGTCCGCTCGGGAACCAGGTCCCGGACTGGAACGACCTGCTCCACCGCAACCGTTGGCAGGAAGCGCTCCGGGCCTTGCACAGCACCAACAACTTTCCCGAGTTCACAGGTAAGACTTGCCCCGCCCCGTGCGAATCGTCTTGCGTTCTCGCAATCAATGGGTCTGCTGTGACCATCAGGAGTATCGAGCTCGCAATTGTGGATAAGGGATGGGAAGAGGGGTGGATTCAGCCGCACTCTCCCGAGCACGAAACCGGCCGGTCCGTCGGGATCGTCGGCAGCGGACCCGCCGGTCTCGCCGCGGCCCAGCAACTGCGCCGTGCAGGGCACTCCGTCACCGTGTACGAACGGGACGACCGGCTCGGAGGGCTGCTCACGTACGGGATTCCCGACTTCAAGATGGCCAAGCATTACGTCCAGCGCCGGCTCGACCAGATGGAAGTCGAGGGGGTCCACTTCATCACCAACGCCGACGTCGGCCGCAACGTTGATCCCGACGAACTGCGGGCGAAGCACGATGCGCTGCTGCTTACCGTGGGCGCTTCCCGTCCTCGGGATCTGGACATCCCCGGCCGGCACCTCAAGGGGGTCGAGCGGGCGATGAAGTTCCTGACCGAGCAGAATCGGCGGGGCTTTGGCGACTTCGTGAACGGCCACTCGATCAGCGCCGCGGGCAAGAACGTCATCATCATTGGCGGCGGCGACACCGCGGCCGACTGCCTCGGGACGTGCCACCGACACCAGGCGCGCTCGGTGCTTCAGCTCGATTACAACCCGCGTCCCCCTGAGATCGATAACCCCGAGACCCCCTGGCCCCTCTGGCCCAAGATTCTGCGGATTTCCCCCGCGCACGAGGAAGGGGGCCGTCGCGACTGGCAGATCAAGACGAAGCAGTTCGTCGGCGACGAGCACGGCCAGGTCCGCCAACTGGTCGCCGTCCGCGTCCAGCAGTACTTCGACGAGGCCGGCGAGCGCCAGTTTGAGGAGATGCATGGGTCGGACATTGTTTTCCCTTGCGAGCTCGTCTTGATCGCCATCGGCTTCTCGGGACCCGAGCCGGAATTGCCGTCCCGCTTCGGCCTGGTGCTCAACGAAAACGGCGCCATCGCGTGCGACAGCCAGTACATGACCTCCTCGCCTGGACTGTTCGCGGCCGGCGATTGCCGGCGGGGTCAGTCGATCGTCGTCTGGGCGATTGCCGAGGGCCGCGAATCGGCGCGGCATATCGACCAGTACCTCATGAGCCGCCCGAGCATGCTCAAGGCACGTGATCGGCAGCGCGTATCCGTGAACGCCAAGTAGGGTGACCTCAATCCACCCGGGCCGTCCCCATCAGGAAGAGAGTGACCGCCGCCATGGCCATCCGCGTCGCCTTGAATCACAAGACCGAATACCACTACGACCGGCTGGTCAGCCTCGCGCCGCAGGTCGTCCGGCTGCGGCCGACGCCCCACTGCCGCACGCCGATTTTGGGCTATTCGTTGCGGGTGACACCGAAGGAGAATTTCCTCAACTGGCAGCAAGACCCCTATAGCAACTACCTTGCGCGCCTCGTGTTTCCCAAGCCGACCAGGGAGTTCACCGTCGAGGTCGACCTGGTGGCCGACATGACGGTCATCAACCCGTTCGACTTCTTCGTCGAAGAGAGCGCCGAGACCTATCCGTTTGCGTACGACCCCATCATTGCGCGTGAGTTGATCCCTTACCTCGAAGTTGAGCCCCACGGGCCGAAACTGCGCGAGCTGGCCGCGGACGTACGGCGGAGCAAGATCCGGATCGAGGACTTCCTGGTCGAGATCAACCGGCGGCTGCATCAGGACATTCGCTACGTGATCCGGATGGAGCCGGGCATTCAGTCGTGTGAGGAAACGCTCACGCTCAAGAGCGGCTCATGCCGCGACACCGCGTGGGTCCTGGTTCAAGTGCTCAGGCGGCTGGGGTTGGCGGCGCGGTTTGTCTCGGGCTACCTGATTCAGCTCAAGGCCGACATGCCGGCGCTGGATGGACCGTCGGGCACGGCGGTCGACTTCACGGACCTGCACGCCTGGGCCGAGGTCTATGTGCCGGGTGCGGGTTGGATCGGTCTCGACCCGACCTCGGGGCTGCTCGCCGGCGAGGGCCATATTCCGCTGGCCTGCGCGGCCGATCCGCTCAGTGCGGCGCCGATCACGGGTTCGTTCTCGTGGACCAAGGAACCGGGCCGAGGCGAGGACGATACGTGCACGCCCGAGTTCAAGTTCGCCATGTCGGTGACGCGCATTCATGAAGACGCGCGTGTCACGAAACCCTACACCGACGAGCAGTGGGCCGCGATCGAGGCACTCGGCCACAAGATCGACGAGCGGCTCGCGCGTGGTGATGTGCGGCTCACGATGGGCGGCGAGCCGACGTTTGTCTCGATCGACGATCGGGACGGGCTGGAGTGGAACTTCTCCGCGCTCGGTCCCACCAAGCGCGGACTGGCCAGTAACCTGCTCACGCGTCTCCGCGATCGTTTCGCCCCTGGCGCCTTGCTCCATTTCGGACAGGGGAAGTGGTACCCGGGCGAGTCTTTGCCGCGCTGGGCGTTCTCGTGCTACTGGCGGCGCGACGGCGTCCCGATCTGGGAAGATCCTCGGCTCGTCGCCGCCGAAGAGCGCGACTTTGGGCACGGCCAGGCCCAGGCCGAGCAGTTCGGGCGCACGCTCGCGGCCCGGCTGGGACTCGATCCCGCCTTCTGCGTCCCCGGCTACGAGGATATCTGGTACTACCTCTGGAAGGAGCGGTGTCTCCCCTCGAATGTCGACCCTTTGCGCAGCGATCTCAAAGATCCCGAAGAGCGGAAGCGGCTCGCTCGGGTCTTCGAGCAGGGGCTGGGACATGTGGTGGGTTACGCGTTCCCCTTGCGCAAGGAACATGACGCGTTCCATGGGTGGGTGAGCGGCCTCTGGTCACTCCGCCGCGAGCACCTGTTCCTCCACCCGGGCGACTCGCCGATGGGTTTCCGCTTGCCGCTTGAATCGTTCCCGTGGACGGCGCCCGCGGACCTCATCACGGAACACGAGCGCGACCCCTTCGCGCCTCGGCCACCGCTCCCCAGCCGCGAGGAGCTCAGCCGGCAGTACGCGTTTCGCTTCTCGCCGGAGTGGGTCGGCAACCTGTCACCCGAGCCCAATGCCAAGTTCCCGATGGGGCAGTCGGCCGCGGGTGTCGTGCGGACGGTCCTCTGTGTCGAGCCTCGGGATGGGCGCTTGCACATCTTCATGCCACCGCTGCCGATGCTGGAGGATTACCTGGAGCTGGTTTCGCACATCGAGGCTACGGCCGGCACGCTCGGCCTGCCCGTCGTGCTCGAGGGGTATCAGCCGCCCCACGACGACCGACTGAATCATCTGGGCGTCACGCCTGACCCGGGCGTCATCGAGGTGAACCTCCACCCTGCGCACAACTGGGACGAGCTCGTCAACCTGACGACCACGCTCTACGATGAGGCCCGACTGACCCGTCTGAGCACGGAGAAGTTCATGCTCGACGGCCGGCACGTCGGTACGGGCGGAGGCAACCACTTCGTGCTCGGCGGCCCTTCGGCGGCGGATAGCCCCGTGCTGCGGCGGCCCGACCTGCTGCGCAGCCTGGTGGGCTTCTGGCACAACCACCCGTCGCTTTCGTACCTGTTCTCGGGCATGTTCATGGGCCCGACGAGCCAGGCCCCACGCATCGACGAAGCGCGCAACGACAGCCTGTACGAGATGGAGATCGCCTTCCGTCAGATCCCCGAGCGCGGTGGCTGTCCCCCTTGGCTCGTCGACCGGGTGTTCCGCAACCTGCTCGTCGACGTCTCGGGCAACACCCACCGCGCCGAGTTTTGCATCGACAAGCTCTATTCGCCCGATACCAGCAGCGGGCGCCGGGGGCTCGTCGAGATGCGCTCGTTCGAGATGCCGCCGCACGCGCGGATGAGCCTGGTGCAGCAGCTCCTCATCCGCGCGTTGATCGCGCGGTTCTGGGAGCAGCCTTATGAGGAAAAGCTTGCCCGCTGGGGGACCGAGCTCCACGACCGCTTCCTGCTCTCGCACTTCGTCGAGCAGGACCTGCAGGACGTGGTTCACGAACTTCAGGGCGCGGGCATGCCGATCGAGGAAGCGTGGTTCTCGCCCCATCTGGAGTTCCGGTTCCCGCGCTACGGTCAGATCACCCAGCGAGGGGTGAACATGGAACTGCGCCAGGCGATCGAGCCCTGGCACGTCCTCGGTGAAGAGCCCACCGGGGCCGCCACGGTGCGCTATGTCGATTCCTCCGTCGAACGCGTCGAGCTGAAAGTGCAGGGGATGACCGACACCCGCCACGTCGTCACGTGCAACGGCCGGCGCGTGCCGTTACACCCGACCGGTACCAACGGCGAGTTCGTCGCCGGCGTGCGTTATCGGGCCTGGCAGCCCCCGACCTGTTTGCACCCGACGATCGGCGTGCACGCGCCCCTGGTGTTCGACCTCGTCGATACGTGGAACAAACGCTCGCTCGGTGGTTTTACCTACCACGTCTCGCACCCCGGGGGCCGCTCGTACGACATCTTCCCCGTGAACGCCTACGAGGCCGAGAGCCGCCGCACGTCCCGGTTCGTGCCGTTCGGTCACACGCCTGGGCGTTTGGTCGTGCCCGACGAAGAACGCAATCCCGAAGCACCGCTGACGCTGGACCTGCGCCGACCGTTACGACAATTATCACACTAACCCGAAGCGCAAGCGAGGATATAATAATAGTATTATGTCCTCGCTTGCGCTTCGGGTTAGTGTGGACCTTACATAGCCCGAGCTTGAACGGGGTGAATCCGCTAAGATGGTGGGTGTCTAGTTTCTCAGGGGCGAACAACGTGGCCGGGCGGCGTGGCGGGATATGATTGGCAGTTCCAAGGTTTCTCCGAACGATGCACAAACCGGAGTCCAGGGCCCCTCGGCCCTCGACTACGCGGGGATCGACGGCGCCTTTGACGAAACGCTCTTTGACGCCAAGAGCCTGCGCCCGCACTGGCAATCGTTCTTTGCGCAGATGGACTCCATCGGCCTGTCCGAGCTCCACCGGCGCTGGGATGAAGCGCGACGTTTGATCCGCGAGAACGGGGTCACCTACAACGTCTACGGCGACCCCCGCGGGATGGACCGCCCCTGGGAGCTCGACCCCGTCCCGTTCCTGCTGGCGCCCGAGGAGGCGGCCGCGATCGAGGTGGGGCTGATTCAGCGTGCCCGGCTGCTCGACCGAGTGCTGGCCGATCTGTACGGCAAGCAGACGGTGCTCACGAGCGGTGTCCTGCCCCCGGAGCTGGTCTTTGGGCACCCGGGTTTCCTGCGCCCTTGCCATGGGTGGCCTGTCCCGGGCGATCGCTACCTGCATCTTTACGGCGTCGACCTCGGCCGCGCGGCGGACGGACGGTTCCATGTGCTGGGCGACCGGACCCAGGCTCCGTCAGGTGCGGGCTATGCGCTCGAGAACCGGATCGTCCTCGCGCGCACGCTCCCGGAGTCGTTCCGCGACTGCCGCGTTCAGCGGCTGGCTCTCTACTTCCGCACCGTGCGCGAAACCCTGCGGTCGATCGCGCCGAGGAATCGCGAGAACCCGCGCGTCGTTTTGCTTACCCCTGGGCCCTACAACGAGACCTACTTCGAGCATGCTTTCCTCGCCCGCTACCTCGGCTACACGCTCGTCGAAGGGGGCGACCTGACCGTGCGCGACAGCCGGGTCTACCTCAAGCTGCTGGGAGGTTTGCAGCCGGTCGACGTCATCTTGCGGCGGTTGGACGGCGATTATTGCGACCCGCTGGAGCTCCGCGGGGATTCGTTCCTGGGGGTGCCCGGCATCGTTCAGGCCGCCCGGGCGGGCAACGTCGCGATCGCCAACACGCTGGGTAGCGGCCTGATCGAAACGCCGGCGTTCCTGGGCTACCTCCCCGCACTCTGCCGTCACCTGCTGGGCGAGGAGCTGAAGATTCCGTCGGTTCCCACCTGGTGGTGCGGTGAGTCCGAGGCACGCGAGCACGTGCTCGCGAACCTCGAACGGATGGTGATCAAGCCGACGTATCCCCCGGCACGGTTCCACCCGGTCTTCGGCGAGTCCTTGACCGCCGACCAGCGGCGCGAGCTGGCCGCGACGATCCGGGAGCGACCCAACGACTACGTGGGACAGGAGCAGCTCCGGCTTTCCACGGCCCCCGTTTTGATCGGCAATCGCCTTGAACCGCGACACCTCGTCATTCGCAGTTTTTTGACGGCCACCGAGTCTGGCTACTCGATGATGCCGGGAGGCCTGACGCGCGTGGCCGCCTCGGCTGAGATGCTCGACGTTTCGATGCAGAAAGGGGGCGGCAGCAAGGACACCTGGGTCCTCTCGTCGGAACCCGTGGTCGACTTCTCGCTCTTGCCCACGGTCGTCAAGCCGGTCGAGCTGAGCCGAGGCGGCGGCGATCTCCCGAGCCGGGCGGCTGACGACCTCTACTGGCTCGGCCGCTACGTCGAACGCACCGAGGGGGTGGTCCGCCTGCTGCGCGGAATCCTCGTGCGCTTGACCGAGAAGTCGGGTCTGGTGGATGTCCCCGAGTTGCCCGCGTTGCTTCGCGCGTCGACGTACGTCACGCGCGCCTACCCCGGCTTCCTTGGCGAAGGGGCCGAGGCGCGGATTGCGGCCCCGGACGAGGAACTCTTCGCGCTCCTCTTCGACCCCCAGCGCAAGGGGAGCCTGGCGATGACGATCAACGCCCTTCACCGGGTCGCCGGCAAGGTCCGCGACCGCATCTCGACCGACATGTGGCGCATCCTCAGCAGTCTCGACCTCCAGGCCGGCGCGCCTCGACACCTCCTGGACCGCCCTCAAAACGGCGCATTGCACAACGACCCCGACACGCGCCGGGCCTTGAGCGAGATCCTCGACCTGCTCGACCGCAAGGTGATCTCGTTGGCCGCGTTCGGCGGCCTGGTCACCGACAGCATGACGCGCGGCCAGGGGTGGCGGTTCCTCGACATGGGCAAACGCATTGACCGCGCCCTGCATCTGACCGGCTTGTTGCGCGTGACGTTGGTGAAAACCGGTGGCGCGGAAGGCCCGTTGTTGGAAGCGTTGCTGGAAATCGCCGACAGCGCGATGACCTACCGCCGGCGCTATTTGAGCACTTTGCAAACCGCCCCCGTCCTCGACCTGCTCCTGGCCGACGAAGCGAACCCCCGGTCGCTCGCATACCAGTTGGCGACGCTCTCGGAGAACCTCGACCAGCTTCCTCGCAGCGACGGTGCCCCGGCGCGCAGCTCGGAACAGCGCTTGATGCTTACAACGCTGACCCGGCTGCGCGTTGCCGACGTCGACCAGCTCGCGCGAGCGAACGCGAACGGTCAGCGAGTCGAGCTGGAAAAGCTACTCGATGAACTCGAAACGAACCTGCCGCTGATCTCCGAATCGTTGACACGCACGTACCTGGCTCACCTGCGGGTGTCCCGGCAATTCGCGTCGCAATCGGGTCCTTGAGCGCTCTTCGATGTGTGCTCGAGGCTTTCGGACCCCAAACGATTTCCGGTGATTCGATGCTCTATCACGTAAGTCATGTAACCTTATACGAATATTACGATGTCGTCTCGATGAGCCACAACCTGGTTCATCTGTCGGCGCGCGATTGTCCGTGGCAAACGAATCACGATCACGACCTGTTTGTCAGCGTATCGCCCGCGGTCTCGGCAGTTCAGGTCGACTACTTTGGGAACCCGGTCCACTACTTCACGGTCCAGGAGCCGCACAAAAAGTTAACCGTGCGCGCGACCAACGTGGTCAAGGTCCACCCCGTGCCGCGCCCCGACCCGGCTTCGACCATGCCCTGGGACGAGGTGCGTGCCTTGCTGCGGGCGAACCGGGAACCTCGAACGCTCGACGCGTATCAGTTCGTGTTCGATTCCCCGTATGTGAAGTGTGACTCTGCCTTGTTCGCTTACGCCTACCCGTCGTTTCCACCCGGCCGGCCCTGGCTGGAGGCGGTACTCGACCTGACCCATCGCATTCATGCCGACTTTCGTTACGACACGAACGCCACGACCACGGCCACACCGCTGCGCGACGTTCTCGAACTGCGCCGGGGGGTCTGCCAGGACTTCGCCCACCTTCAGATCGGCTGCCTGCGTTCGGTAGGACTGGCGGCTCGTTACGTGAGCGGTTATCTCCTGACCGCCCCGCCTCCGGGCCAGCCCCGACTTGTCGGCGCGGATGCCTCGCACGCCTGGCTTTCAGTGTTTGGGCCCGATGCCGGCTGGATCGACTTCGACCCCACGAACAACCAGATCCCGTCCGACAAGCACATCACCCTCGCCTGGGGCCGCGACTACAACGACGTTAGCCCGATCAAAGGGGTGATCCTGGGCGGGGGCCAGCACACGGTGACGGTGTCGGTCGATGTCGTGAGACGAGATGCGGACGAGGACCCGGCGTGACGGTCCGCACCCGGTCACGGGATCGTGACATCAACGGTGTTCTCCCCCACCTTCAGGTCGACCGACTTGTTGTTTTGTCCCAATCCGCATGGGTTCCGCGTTGGTTACGGCTCGACGCGAGATCTGCGACAGCCCGGTTCGGTATCTCCTCTGACACGTGGTGGCCGATGAGGAGCTAGAAGGCAAGACCGTCTCCGTGTACGCTCGCTCGCGACTCCCCGACGGCCTTCGTACGATGTGGGCCGTCGGGCCGGTTGGCCACGATTCACTGAGTAACGAGTGCCGATATGAGCAATAGTCGTAAAGCCTTGCTTTTGTGTGCCCTCATGCGGGTCGGACATCCAACGGACGCGCTCGGTGCTGCCCTGGCATCCGAGCCCGAGGTAAAGACTCAAACGCAGGGCGAACGTGCGGGCGATGCGCATGCGGGCACGGGTTCCCAGGTCGTCGGTTCGTCGGTCGCCCTCGCCGGGCTGGACCCGGTGACGCAGGTGAAGCTCGACAATCTGACTGTTGCGATTCAGGAAATCCAGCGCAAGTTAGATAGCCCCAAGCCGAAAAGCTGGTTCGAGGAGGACGTACCGATCGTCGTCTCGGTGATCGGCCTGTGTGGGTCGATTGCGGCACTGATCCTGAACGCGCGCCAGAACGCGCGCACTTTGGAGATGACGAACAGGTACAACGAACGAACACTCCGCGAGAAATCGCGCGAAGAGCAGCGCGAGTCAATCCGCGCCAAGCTCGACGAGTTTTACGGTCCCTTCACGCAGCTCCGAGGCGTCAGTCAGAAACTCTATGAGCTGCTCAACGCGCGTCACAAAGCGCCCGACGATGCGCGTTACCGTCCCGTCGGAGGTTTTTTCGCCACGGTGCCGGCCCTGCTCGGCGACTGGGTCCCCGATGCGATCGACAAACAGCTTCTCGAGGAAATCGCCAAGGTTGGGGATGAATCCGACAAGTTGATCGCGGCGAAGATCGGTCTCGTCGACGATCGAGAGTTACAGGCGATGCTCTGGAAGGCCGCAACGCACTATCGCCTGTTCAGGCTTGCGAAGGACGGCCATCTCAAAGGAGGGGGAAAGGAATTCACGGCGTTTGGTTTCCCGTTCGAAATCGATGAGCGAATGCGTATTAAAGTCGACGATTTGAACACATAACTCAATACGTTGTTACAGACCACCTGACGCGCGGGCCTTTTGCCGACCCGCTGCGCACATGGTTCTCGCCAGAATGGGGCGCTGATCTGACGGCTCGAAGTCGCGCCGACGGATCAGCGCTGGATCGGACGGGCCTCGCCTAGGTGCCTGGCTCGTTGATCGCCACATTGTTGTTCGTGCTCGAGGCCGGCAGGCTTCCGATACCGCCGGTCGTCCCGTTGAGGACGCTACCAAAATAGGTTCCTGTCCCATTGGTCGGCGTTCCATCACTGAGTGCACCTGTCGCCGTGCCACCGGTCGTGTTCAGCGTCGAGTCACTGCCCAGTACGTTTCCGCCGAGGTCTCCGTTGGTGTTGGTAGTCAGGATCGACGACCCGTTCTGTACCAGGGAACCGGGTTCGTTGATCGCGAAGTTGTTGTTCGCGTTCGAGGCTGGAATGCTACCGATCCCGCCGGTCGTGCCGTTGGGAATGATGCCCAGATTCGTTCCCGTGGCGATACCCGAGGCCGGCAGGCTGCCGATACCGCCCGTTGTGCCGTTGGGGATGCTACCCACATAAGTTCCCATTCCGGTGGTCGTGCCGGAGCCGACCACGCCTAGCACCGTGCTGCCGCTGCTATTCGGCATCGACGCACCACCCAACACGGTTCCGTTGAGCCTTCCTGCGGTGTTGCCGGTTGTCGATGTGCTGAAGGTCCCCGTCGCGCCATTTGCCGCAGACGCCCCGTTCCCGTTGGCAACGGCGCCCCCCATACCCAGGCCCGTCGCCGTGCCGGTCAACGGGAATGTGCTCAGTGCCGAATTGCGGATCGAGGTGCGGGCGATCGCTTTTGTTTTTATCATCGGATGGTTGACGCCGATCTTGGGCGTCGCGCCGATCACAGTTCTGGCAGTCGTCGTGCGGGCATGCCTGATGGCGTGGCGGAACGCGGCGCCAATTCTCGACGAATTCGCCCCCGTGCGGTGTGGCGTGACGGCGTGTGCGACGGCGCGCTGGGCGAGAGGCCGATCGCGCTGGGCGATGAGTTCGGAAACGAAGTCGTCGACTGCGTCCGGCTGCGAAAACGCCACGGCGGGCGTGGCTCCCGAAGTGTTTCCCGACGACTGGCTGGAGAGCCGGTACGACTCGAAGTAGAGATGCGTCCCGGAGTCGAGCTCCATGCTGAAAACCATGCCGTTCGCCGTGGGCGTCATCGTCTGGTGGAGAACCGTCGCATTGGGTGTCCCCAGCACACCGGCGGGGGGCGTTGCGCCCAAAGCGCTGTCGAGCGCGCGGATGAACTGGTTCTCGGCGTCGACGCCATTGTATCCGGGCACTTTCGGGGCCAGCCGGCCGCCCCCCCGAACGATGTTCATCGTAAAGCGCTCGCTGTCCACGATCGACCCGGCCTCCACGGTCTGGCTCAGGTGCGTGCTCGCTCCGCGCCTGTGAAACGACTCGCTCGTCACCACCGCACCTCCCGGAGAAACGAGTGGTGCGACCGTCGAGAGCAAGGTCATATCCTCCAACCGCTCGAGGATTGGCTGGGATCGTTTGGTGCGTTTCATGTCTTGCCTCCGTACGCTGTCCGCATGCCGGCGCGGCTCCCCCGCGACGGCACAAAGTTGGTGGCTCATGCGCCACGTTTCTGTAGGGTGGGTCGGAACGCCGCGAAGCGGCGCGAGGCCCCCCAGCCACGAGTGGAACCGGTAGGCCTCGCCGCCCGAACAGGCGGCGCCGACCCACACTACCGGGAAACCGATTTGCCGGCTGAACCGCTCATGGCATGCCGGCTCGCGTTCCGAAGCACCCGGCCGGAATGACTAGATCGCAAGTCGTGGGCCAAAATATCGGTATTCGTAGCCGTGCTATTATGCACAGTTGATGTGAGATTGCGTGCAGATCGCCGGCGCTCAACGCTCGCCCGGCTTTTTCGGCTCGGGGTCGCTGAGGAGGTAGGCGAGCAGGTCGAGCACCTGCTCTTTGCGGAGCACGTTGACGATCCCGACCGGCATGTTCGATTCTCCGGAGCGCCGGCGTTCGGCGATGTCGGCTTTCGAGACGGCGATCACCTCGCCTGACGACGCGGGCCTCAACACCACGACTCGGTCGTCCTCGCGCTCGACCCGGCCCGCGACGAGCCGCCCGTCATGGGTTTCGATCTGAACGGTGACGTACGGCTCGGCAATGACCTTCGACGGCAGCAGGACCGATTCCACGATCTCGTGCGGCTTGAGGCGGCGCGTGACGCCCGAGAGGTCGGGGCCTACGCTGCCCCCTGCACCCTCGAAGCGGTGGCACTGGACGCAGCCCGTGTCGCGAAACGCCTTGCGGCCCGATTCGAGCGAGCGACCGGTTTTGAGGCCGTCGAGCTCCGGCAGCAGGTCGTCCATCTGCCACGCCTTGACGAAGGTCTGATCCGGCTTGAGCTGTGCGATCCACTCGCGAATCAGGCTCACCGCGCCCTCGTCCACCCGGTTCGACACCAGCGGGGGCATCTGGCCCCGGCCGCGCCGCGAGACCCGATAGAGCAGGACCGACCGGTCGGGATCGCCCGGAGCCACGAGCATGGCGTTATTGATGCCGAACGTGTCGTGTTGCGGTCGTGCACTGAGGAGGTTCATCTTGTCGCGCGGTGTGGTCAGCGCCAAAAGCATCTGGGCGTTACCCCCGCCGGCTTCCACGTGGCACACCGAGCAGTTGACCTGGAGGTAAGTTCGAGCCCGCACTTCAAGATCTTTTGTCGTGTCCGCAGGGTTGGTGAGCCGATCGAGGTTGATCGGCGACTTGGGCAGAGGCTTTGCGAAGAGCCCGATGTGCTCGAGCGTACGGAGCTGATTGTCGCGTACGAGGCCGTAGTCGTGGTCCCGATTCAACTGAGCCCCTGTCACGCCGAGCACAAAGTTGGCCGCCCGGCTGTGACAGGCCATGCACTCCGCGCGGCTCGGAAACCGCCACTTTTGCGGTGCCGAAGCGTCCGCGCCGTCTTTCCCCACGAGGACCGCGTCGGACTGGTCCGCGTTCCAGCGATAGGAGTAACCGGCCCATTCTCCCTGGTGCCGCAGCAGCACGCGAGTTTCGATGCGGTTCGTGTCCAGCGAGAGCGTCTGCATGAGTGCAGAGTTGTCAGGGAACCCGAAGCTCTTGCCGGATTCGAAGACGACCTTCGCGTCGCCGGGAACCGCCATGAAGCGCTTCGTATGTGCTCCGTCGGCCCAACCTTCGGCGATCGGGGAGTAGGGAATGAGCGCGGGATCGACCTGGTGTTCCTTCGTCGAGGCGAACAGACCGGTTTGGCTCAGGAGCGTGGGGAACGGGGGTGTCGGCGGTCCTTCGGGCGTGCGGACGAGACGGTAGAGGCCGCTGCCGCCGTCGACGATCAGCAATTCACCGCGCTGGTCAACGCGAAACGCGGTGATCTG
Source organism: Singulisphaera sp. (assembly GCA_027451445.1). Classification (GTDB taxonomy): domain Bacteria; phylum Planctomycetota; class Planctomycetia; order Isosphaerales; family Isosphaeraceae; genus DAIDJG01. Next base: position 35,812 of record DAIDJG010000447.1, on the reverse strand, counting down.
GAGCGCTGTGTCGGCGAGCTCGCGATGCCAGAGGACTTGCTTGCCATCATGCTTCATGCCCCAGATGCGGCCGCTGGAGTAGTCGCCGTAGATGTAGAGACCTTCGAGCTCAGGGAAGACGTTGCCGTGGTAGACGACGCCGCCGGTCAGCGAGCGAAATTCGGCGTGCGAGTGCTCGATCGTGGGGGGAACGTGCGGTGTGGGACCGCGTTTCCGTTCGAGGTAGAAGGGATGATTGCCTTCGAAGACGCTCCAGCCGTAGTTCTCGCCGCGATGGACGAGGTGGGCGGTTTCCCAGAGGTCCTGGCCATTGTTGCCCACCCAGATGTTGCCGGTTTGGGGATCCGAGCACATGCGCCAGGGGTTGCGGAGGCCGTAGGCCCAGATTTCGGGGCAGGCGCCGGGCGTGTTGACGAACGGATTATCGGGGGGCACGCTGTAGAGCTTTCTGCCGTCGCGATGGTTGACGTCGATCCGCAGGACGCTGCCGAGCAGGTCGTCGAGCGACTGTCCCGAGTCCCAGCCATCGGAGTCGCTCGTGCCGTCGCCCGTGGTCAGGTAGAACATGCCGTCGCGCCCGAATGTCATATCACCGCCATCGTGGCCCGCCGATTTCCACTCGAGGACGACCTCTTCAGCGTCCGGATCAAGCCGGCGAGGCGCCTCCCGTCCCACGGTGTAACGCGAAATCCGATCCTTGCGGTCAGGCTTGTTCTTGGGAATGTTGCTGAAGACGAAGACGACCCCGTTGGCCGCGTAGTCGGGGTGAAAGCAGACCGAGTAGATCAATCGATTGGGAGCATCGAGCAGGACTTCAGACTCCGACGCGGTCGGGTCGTCCTTGATGCGGACGATCCGCGAGCCGTTGCCGGTCTGATTCTCGGTCTCCACAACCCAGAGGTTGTCCGTTCCCGGCTCGTCGGCCACGTAGATCGGCAGCTTCCACGTCAGCTTCGTGAACGTCTTCTCCACCGTGTACGGCAACGGCGGCTCCGGCGAGCCGGCGAGATGCGTTGGGTCCCAGGGAATCCGCTTCTCGAGACCGAAAGGCGCTTCGTCCGCGGCGGCGGGAAGGCTGCTCAGCAGAAACGCCACGCCCAAGGCAGATTGCGCAACGAGAGAGCTCTGCGTGAATGACATGCGAGTGCCTTCTCTTCGGGTGACATGCGTGCGCAGCGAGGTGGTCCAAGTTGGGGTATTGTACGATCGGGCTGGGTATTCAACAATAGTTTGATTAAGATGGTGGCGGGTCGCGGCTGGTCTTTGGGGTGGGACGACGCGCTATGTCGCATCGAGGCCGAAAACGAATGCCTTTGCTCGCCTTTGCCTGCGGGCTCATGGCCCTGTGCCAGGCGTCGAGGGCGGATCTACCCAGTCCGCGGCTCACCCTGGTCTTTCCGCCGGGGGGGCAGGCGGGCACTGAGGCGGAGATTCGGGTTGTGGGGTCGGGTCTCGAAGGTCTGTCGTCGCTGCGCTTTGCCGATCCGCGAATCACGGCCGTCTCGACGGGGAATCAGCGGTTCACGATCCGAATCCCCAAGGACGTTCCGCCAGGCCTGTATGACCTCAGCGCAATCGGGATGAACGGGATCAGCTCGCCGAGGAGCTTCTTCGTGAGCCCTCGGGAGACGATTGTGGAACCCGAAACGAAGGGGCTGCCGGAGAAGGCACATCCGGCACGGCTCGACACGACGGTCTGTGGGATCATCGAAGCGCCGGGAGTTGTGGATACGTACCAGTTCCACGCGTCGAGTGGTCAGCGCGTCGTGATTGAAACGTGGGCTGAGCGTCTCGACTCGAGGCTTCATCCGGTCCTCGAGCTTCTGGACGATCATGGACGTCGCGTGGCGACGAACCGAGGTTACTCGGGGGTCGACCCGTTGATCGACTACCGAGTCGCTGCCGATGGGGACTTGGTCCTCCGGGTGTTTGACCTGACCTATTCAGGCGGCCCCGAGCACGTCTACCGGATTGATCTCGATACAGGGCCTCGCATCGAGTTCGCTTTGCCGACTGTGGTCAAGCGAGGCGAGACGATGCGGGTGACCCTCTTCGGCCGCAACCTGGTCGACGCGAGCGCGTCGGCTTCGAACGCGCTCGATCGCGTGGAGTGGGATCTCCGTGCGCCGGACCAGGACGACTCCGGTGCTTTGCGTACGTTTCTGCGGCCGGCCCGGGTCGGCGCGGAGGCGTTTCCGGTTGACTATCCCGGTGCTATTGGCCCCGTACTTGTGGGGCTAACGGACGTGCCCGTCGTCTGTGATGAAGGGCAAAATCACCAGCCCAAGGCGGCCCAGTCGATTCCCTGGCCCTGCGAAGTGAGCGGCCAGCTTGCCGAGGGGAGCGAGAGGGATTGGTTCTCGATTCGTGCCCATCGAGGTGACGTGATCTGGCTCGAACTGTTCGGCGAACGGATCGGAGCGCCGGTCGACCTGGCCCTCTCGGTGTTCGACGGCCAAGGGGAACGCGAGCTCCTGCACCTGACCGATTGTTGGGACGAACGCGGGGTCGGGAACATCACGACGACACACTCCGACCCCGCTGGCCGCTGGGTCGCGCCGGCGGATGGCGATTACCTGATCCTGGTGCGCAACGTCATTGGGGGGCTTGGGCGCGACCCTCGTCGGGTCTACCGCCTGAGCGTGCGTCGCGAAGAGGCCGATTTTCAGGTGCTCGCCGTGCCGGCCCGTGGGAAAGACCCGTCAGGTTTCAACGTCCCTCGGGGAGGGCGGGCGCTGCTGGAACTGGTTGCACTCAGGCGCCGAGGGATGTCGCAGCCGATCCGCGTCTCGGCAACGGACCTGCCGGCTGGTGTCGAATGCCCGGATGTCTGGTTCGGCCCAGGCGTCGACCGGGTGCCTCTGGTCGTCTCTGCGAACCGCGACGCCGGCGCCTTCGCGGGTGCGCTGAACCTTATGGCCCGCGCGGACGTGGGCGGATTGGAGCTCGTTCGCAAGGTCCAGGGGGCAACGGTCATTTCCAGCGCGCCGCCGATTCCGTCCGCGCGCTTGACCCAGGAGGTTCCCCTGGCGACCGGCCCTGAATCTCCCTGGACCGTCACCGCGACGCCGAGCCGGACGATCGTCTCCCAGGGGTCGGTGATCGACGTTGCGTTGACGTTCGAGATGCCGCGCGGCTCTCGGACGAACCCCGTGACGCTCAGCGCGCTCGGCATGCCCGCCGACCGGAGCGACCAGGTCGAGACGGTTCCCGCTTCGCAGCCTAACGGCTGGTTCAGCGTTCAAGTGCCCGATGACCTGCTCCCCGGCCCCTACACCTTCACTATCCAGGCGGACACCGTGTTGAGTATCCCAGGAGCGTCGCCGAGCGCGAAGCCAAAGGATCTGCTCGTGAGCACCTGTTCGAATCCGATCACGATCGAGGTTAGCCCCGGCGCGTTTCATTTATGGCTCGACCCCAAGAATCCGAAGAAGATCAAGCGCGGACAGGTCGCGCAGATCCACTACCGAGCCCTCCGGCGCAATGGATTCATTGGCAAGATCCACACTGAGCTGCACGCTCCTGAGGAGGTGCTCGGGTTGCGCGGCCGTGGCGTCACGTTCGTCGGTCAGACCGATGCGGGGTCGATCCAGGTTATTGCCTCGGACGATGCACCTCTCGGCCGGCAGCCGTTCCTGAGGCTGGAGGCCGTCGGCACCGTTGAGGATGAGCCGATTCATCGTATCGGTCGTTTTCTCGAGTTGGAGATCACCGATTAAGGGTTTCTACAGGATTAAACGCTACAAATGAACGAGGACTCGGTCATGGATTTGGGAGGGCGAGGCTCCGTCCGAGCCAGCTTTGATCCTGCGGCGAATCTTCGAGCCGCGGGATCACCGCGCGCCGGCGCGACCCCCATCACTCGCGATGTTCCAATGACTCGAAGACTCGTCATCGGAACAAGGCTGGCTCGGACGGAGCCTCGCCCTCCCACAGTCGTCGTAGCGACAATCCGCCTTCTCGTGCTGACTGGCGTCGTATCGTTAATCATCGGGTGTCGTCTTGTGCCTGCCGCCTCGGCTCCTCCCGTCGCCTTCGGCACGGACGTTCGCCCCTTGCTGACGAAGCTGGGCTGCAACAGCGGCGGCTGTCATGGGAAAGCCGGGGGGCAGAACGGGTTTCACCTCTCCTTGCTCGGCTATGAGCCCGAGGACGATTACGAGGCGATCGTCCGCGAAGCCCGAGGACGCCGGCTCTTCCTTGCGGTGCCGGAGCGTAGCCTTTTGCTGTTGAAGGCCACGGGTACGCTCCCTCACGGTGGAGGCCGCATCCTCGCCGGCGACTCGGACGATTATCAGGTCCTTCGTCGCTGGATCGCTCAGGGTGCTCCGCCTCCCCGAGCCAGCGACCCTGTCGTGCAGCGGATCGCTGTCGAACCCGGCAACGCGCTGCTGTCGCCGAAGACGCACCAACCGCTGCGCGTGTCCGCATTTCTTTCCGACGGATCCCAGCGTGACGTGACCCGGCTGGCACTCTACGAATCGAACGAGCCGAGCGTGGCCGAAGTCAGTGCAACGGGCGTGATCGAGACGCAGGCCCGCGGCGGTCTCTTCGCGGTCATGGTGCGTTACGGCGACCAGTTCGCCGTGGTCCATGGCACAGTGCCGTTCCACGCGGAGCGTAGCGCTGTCGCGACACAGCCTCCTCGCACCTGGGTCGACGGAATGCTGCGGCCCCAGTGGCAGCGGCTGGGGATCGAACCCTCGCCGCCCGCGGACGACGCGACGTTCCTGCGACGGGCCAGCCTGGACATCTGCGGCACGCTACCTACGAGCGATGAGGTTCGCGCCTACCTGTCCGACCGCCGGCCCGACAAGCGCGCGAGGCTCATCGACCGGTTGCTGGAGCGTCCCGAATACGCCAGCTACTTTGCCCTGAAGTGGGCCGACATCCTCCGGAACCGAGGCGCAGGTTACTCCACGAGCCAGCAGCGGGCGGGCACGAGCCTGTTCGCGGCCTGGATCCGCGACGCAATCGATGCGAACATGCCTTACGACCAGTTCGCCACCGAAATCCTCACGGCCGTCGGCACCCAGGAGTCGAACCCGCCGACGGTCTGGTACCGCGCGGTGCGGACGTCGCAGGACTATGTCGAATCGATCTCGCAAACGTTCCTGGGCGTGCGCGTCCAGTGTGCCCAGTGCCACCACCACCCGGCCGAGCGCTGGAGCCAGGACGATTACTTCGGCCTGGCCGCGGTCTTCGCGCGCGTCGGCCGCAAGGGGGGCTTTGCCGACGCCGAGGTGCCGACGAGCCAGACCATCTTCCTGGCCGATGAAGGGCGAGTCGAACATCCCCGCACGAAACGGGTGATGCGACCGCAGCCTTTGGGGGGTGCACCGTTCGCATTGAGCCGTTACGACGACCCTCGGCAGAGCCTGGCGCATTGGATGACCGATCCATCCAACCCCTTCTTCGCCCGCACGATGGCCAACCGCATCTGGGGCCACTTTTTCGGCCGGGGACTGATCCACCCGATCGACGACGCGCGCTCGACCAACCCGCCCACGCATCCCGAGCTGCTCGACGCCCTCGCCCGCGACTTTGCCGCGAGCGGCTACGACGTCAAGCACCTGATTCGCGTGTGCTGCAACTCCGACGCGTACGCCCTCAGCGCAGTGCCCAATGAGTCGAATCGCGAGGACCATCAAAGCTTCGCGCGTTACTACCCGAAGCGGCTGTCTGCCGAGGTGTTGCTCGACGCGTTCAGCCAGGTCCTCGACGCGCCGACCGACTTCTCCGGCGGACCGGGCAAGTTCCCCCGGGGGACCCGCGCGATCGACCTGCCCGACGAAGCGGTTCCCAACACGTTCCTCGACGTGTTCGGCCGTCCTGCACGGTCGTCGTCGTGCGAGTGCGAACGAGTCAGCGAGTCGTCGCTGGGTCAGGCCCTGGCGCTCATCGGCTCACCCCTGCTGGAGCAAAAGCTGAACGCCGCGGACGGCTACGTCGCGCGGCTTTCGGCCGATGCGCGGCCGGTCACCGAGCTCATCGACGAGTTGTTCGTGCGCGTTCTGGCGCGGCCTCCGCGAAGCGACGAAGTCGCGAAGGCCCGCAAGTTTATTGAGTCGGCGCCGGACCGTCGCGCGTCGTATCAATCACTGCTCTGGTCGTTGATGGTGTCTGCGGAGTTTCTGTTCAACCATTGAGGACGATTTGTCGGGTGGGCACTGCCCACCGATTTCGCGTCGTACTGCACCAAGCACGCGACATGGCCTCGATAGTCGACTTTCGCTCCGCGAAAGAATTGTCTTTCGCGGAGCGAAAGTCGACTCTAGATAACTGCGACAGAGCGTTTCTTTTCATTCATTGAGGACGGCTCTCATGCCTGCCGAACGCCACTCGACTCAGTTGCCCGGAGGCACGATCACCCGGCGCCAGCTTCTACAGCTCGGCGTGCCGTTTCTCGGGCTGGGACTCGTCGACGTCTTGCGGGCTCGGGCGTCGGCCGCGTCGACGTCCCGCCGGCGCGGATTGATCGTCTTCTGGACGCACGGCGGGATGAGCCAGCAAGACACATACGACCTCAAGCCGGACGCCCCTCCGCAGTTTCGCGGGATGTATCGCCCGATCGCGACGACCGCGTCGGGGATCACGATCACGGAGCGATTCCCTCGCCAGGCGCGCGTGATGGACCGGCTGTCGATCGTCCGCTCGGTCCATCATGGCAACGCGATCCACGCTCCGTCCGCCCACTGGATGCAGACTGGCTACTTCGGACCGACGCTTGCCCGGAATGCGCCTCAGAAACCGTCGTTCGGCTCCGTGATCGCCCGGGCCGCCGGCGCCCGCGTGGCGGACATGCCGGCATATGTGACGATGCCGAAGTCCGAAGCGTTCGGTTATCAAGGCGCCGTTTACCTCGGCGCGGCCTACCAACCCTTCGAGGTGGGGGCCGATCCCAACGCGACGGATTTCCGGGTGTCGAACCTGACGCTACCTCGAGGTTTGAGCATCGAGGCGGTGCGCACGCGCTCGGCCATGCTCAAGCAGTTCGACACACTCCGTCGCGATATCGACACGAGCGGCGTGCTCGAAGGCCTCGACACGTTCAAGGCCCAGGCGCTGGAGATGGTGACGGGTGAGCGCGTGCGCGAGGCGTTCGACATCAACCAGGAAGACCCCCGTCTGCGCGACCGTTATGGCCGGCACCTCTACGGCCAGGCCGCCCTGCTCGCACGCCGGTTGATCGAGGCGGGCAGCACGTGTGTCACGATCAACACCGGCTACTGGGATCACCACGACAACATCGAGAAAGGCCTGGAACAGCAACTGCCGCCGCTCGACACAGCGATTGGCGCACTCGTCGAGGATCTCGACCTGCGCGGGATGCTCAATGATGTTTTGATCTACTGCGCGGGTGAGTTCGGCCGAACCCCGCTCATCAACGGTCACGCGGGCCGCGATCACTGGTCCAATTGCTTCTCCGTCTTACTGGGAGGCGGCGGCCTGAAAGGAGGCCAGATCGTCGGCGCGAGCGAGCCTCGCGGAGGCGACGTACAGGACCGGCCGGTCACCCCGCAGGATGTCCTCGCCACCATCTACCGGGTGCTTGATATCCCGCTCGATCTTCATCTTCGCGATGCTTCGGGACGGCCGGTGAGCATCGTCGGCGCCGGGAAGCCGATCCACGAGCTGTTTTGATCTCACCTTTTATAATTGTGTGATATTGATATTCCCTATTGGGACGGAGGATTAGTGGCGTACGCGTTAACGTAACGCGCGTTCCCTCCCATTTTGCGAGGGAGGAACCTATTAACTCCCCCTTGGGAAGGGGGGGTTGGGGGGGTGGGCATGGGCCGTCCGATGAGTCCAATTCAGCCGCGAACCGCCCGTCTTCGCTCAACGGTTGGGGTGCAACGGGAACAGCCGATTGCGGGCGCCGACTCCCCACCCCCCCTACCCCCCCTTACGCGTTAACTTAACGGCATGCGCACCCCACCGCAACGACGAATCATATAACTCCCGCCCCTTGGGAAGGGGGGGTAGGGGGGGGCAGTGGCCTCCGCTCTCGGTTCTTCGCTTCGTCATCGCAAGCGCGTCCGTTGTACAGAAATGACATGGCCCTACGCGTACGCTCGAATCGAGGATGACTAAGGTTTTCGTCATGATCGCTGTCTTCCGCGACGCATCGCCATCGCGCGCGGCTTCATCTTTGCCTGTTGCGAAAAGCCTCACGCTCCGCGTGCGGAAGCCCCTGACGCGGAGCGCAAGGTCTACGATCGTTGGCCACTCGCTTTGCGAAACGAGGCGCCGGTCGCGGAGGTCAACTCCGCCCGTCCGTAGGCGCTAACTGCGCGCGGATCGCGGCGGAATTGCGCCGATCGGACGGCCACTGCCCACCCCCCCTAGCCCCCCCTTCCCAAGGGGGGGAGTTAATATGTTCGCGTCTTGGAAGAGATTAGCCGTAGCGTTAAGTTAACGCGTAAGGGGGTAGGGGGGGTGGGCCTAAGCCTCCGCCATCACCCGTAAGCTCGTATCGCCGCCGCGATCGCCTCAAGAACACCATCGAGGTTGTCATAAACCTCATCGTTCGTGAACCGGCGCACGCGAATATCAAACGACTCAATAAATCGGGTTCGCTCCGTGTCGTGCTGTCGACCTTTTGGGGTAAAGTGGCTGTCGCCGTCAAGCTCAATCGCGAGCCGGACCTCGGGGCAGTAAAAGTCCACGTTGTAGGGACCGATGCCGTGCTGGCGGCGGAACTTCATGCCGAGCAATTGTCGACCGCGCAGTCGTGACCAGAGCAGTGCCTCCGCATTCGGCATTTCTCTGCGGAGGCGACGCCGCTCGTCTTTGCCGTTGGGGAGGTTGAAGGTCTCGTTCATGATAGAGGCCTCGCAGGACGGGTTCCGCGGCATTGGCCGGCTGATAAACGGTTGTGTGAGGCGTGCGGCGCAGGATCGGTCGGCATTTTCGTTCGTTGATGTGAGGCGATCGACGCACTGCAAAGGCTATCACGCAATATGTCGGGGCGGAAAGCGACGGCGAAGCGTTAGGCCCACCCCCCCAACCCCCCCTTCCCAAGGGGGGGAGTTATATGTTCCCTCCGCTTGTCATAAACGTGGCGTGATGCGGTTCGGCGTGCACGCCAAACCTAAACCGCACGAATCGCCCGGCAGCTTACGCCAGAATCTCCTTCACCACCTTTCCATGCACATCCGTCAAACGGCGATCAATGCCGCTATGGCGGAAGGTGAGCTTCTCGTGGTCGATGCCGAGGAGATGGAGGATCGTCGCATGGAAGTCATACGTCGTGGTCACGCCTTCGACGGCCTTCCACGACCACTCGTCGCTCTTCCCATACGCGACTCCGCGCTTCACGCCCGCGCCGGCGAACCAGGACGCGAAGGTGCCGCCGTTATGGTCTCGGCCGACGCTCCCCTGGCTGAAGGGCATGCGGCCGAACTCGGTGGTCCAGACGAGCAGCGTGTCGTCGAGCAGGCCGCGCGCTTTCAGGTCGACGAGCAGTCCGGCGGCGGGCAGGTCCATGCCCTTGGCGGCGAAGCTCAGCTCCTTGGGGATGTCGGTGTGGTTGTCCCAGTTGGCCGACCCGCCTCCATGGCCGCTCCACACCTGCACGAACCGCACCCCGCGTTCGATCATCCGACGTGCGAACAGGCAGCGCGTGCCGAAGTCGGCGGTCTCCGGCTGGTCGAGCCCGTAGAGCGTCTTCGTGGCCTGGCTCTCACCCGAGAGGTCGAGTAACTCGGGCGCAGCGAGCTGCAAGCGCGCAGCCAACTCGTAGCTCTCGATGCGCGCCGTGAGACGCGAATCGCCGGGGCGCTCTTCCGCGTGCGCGGTGTTCATTGCGCGGAGCAGCGCCAGGCCCTCGGCCCGGCTCTCGGACGTGATGTGCCTGGCCGTTGAGGGGGGACTCAAATGAGTGATCGGCTGTGGCGCGCTCGCGTTGATCACTGTGCCCTGATGATTCGCGGGCAGGAACCCCGAGGTGAACGCACTCCGCCCGTTGTACGGCAGCCCGCGCGCATCGGGCAGCACGACGAACGCCGGCACATTCTCCGCGAGACTCCCCAGGGCATACGAGATCCACGCCCCCGCGCACGGGAATCCGGGTAGCACGAACCCCGACGTCTGCAAATACGACGCAGGGCCGTGCACGTTCGACTTCGCCTGCATCGCCATCAAGAACGCCATGTCGTCCACATGCCGCGCCAGGTGCGGCAGAGCGCTGCTGACCCAGCGACCACACTCCCCATACTGCGCCCACGTGAACGGGCTCTTCATCAACGCCCCAGGCGTGCTGATGCTCGCCTCCACGCGCTCGCCCGCACCGGGGTCGAACGGCTTGCCGTGCAGCTCGATCAGCCGAGGCTTGTAGTCGAAGAGGTCGCACTGACTGGCGCCGCCGTTCATGAAAAGCTGAATGACCCGCTTCGCCTTCGGCCGATGATCGAGCGCCCGGGCACTGAGAGCGTCGCGCTCCAACAGCGCCGCCAACGCGATACCGCTGAGCCCGGTACCGAGCGTGCCAAGAAAACCGCGACGCGTGAATGGAGCATCCATGGCGTTTAGTCTAAATAAATGAACTCGTTGCTGTTCACGATGATCTGGCAAGCGTTGGCCAGACCATGCCGTTGCACGTAAGCGGTAAACCGTTCGAGCTCGTTGCCGTGAGGAGCGCGCTGGAGCAGCAGGCGGAAAGCACCCTCGACAACGGCACCGTCCTTCGACTCCTTCGCGACCCTTGCGGCGATCTCCTCACACTGGCGAATGACGAAGGCGTTGTTCAGGAGGGCGAACGCCTGGAAGACGGTCGTGGACTGCGAGCGGACCGGCGTGAGGGCACCACCATCGGGAGCGTCGAGGGCGTCCATGAACGGGTCGGGGACCGTGCGGAAGAGGAACCGGTAGATGGCGCGGCGGCGGTTTTCGGGAGCGTCGGGGGCAAAGCCGCCGTAGTCGAGGAAGGGGGGGGCACCGCCGTTGGGCATAAACGTGGCCTTGTCGCGGTGGACGAACTGCACGACGGAAGGGCCGCCCATCGTGAGATCGAGGCGGCCGCTGATCTGGAGCAGGCTGTCGCGGATTTGTTCGGCGGTGAGGCGAGTGCGCGGCATGCGCCAAAGGAGACGGTTGTCGGTGTCGCGTGCCGCGGCGTCGGCGCGGTGAGCGGCGGCTTGGCGGTAGGTCTCGCTGGTGACGATCAGGCGATGCAAGGCCTTGAGTGAACCCTTGGCCTCGTCGCGGAACCATACGGCGAGCCAGTCGAGCAGCTCCGGATGCGACGGCGTGCCCCCCATCTTGCCGAAGTCATTGGGCGTCGGGCACAGCCCACGGCCGAAGTGATACTGCCAGACCCGGTTCACGACACAACGCCAGGTCAAGACGTTGCGGTTGTCGGTGAGCCAGCGAGCGAGCGCAGCACGTCGCGCGGACTCATCGTTCGGGTCGCTGATATTGAACGTGGCGTCGAGAGCCGGCACGCACGACAGAGCGCCGGGCCCCACGGTCTCACCGGGCTTGTTGATATCACCGCGCTGGAGCACCTGGATCGGCCGCGGCGACGCGGCGGGCTTGAAGCTGCCGTTGGGTGCGAATTCGCGTGTCACTGCGTAGACCATCCTCGGGGCCGGCAGGACGGCGAGGTCGTGCTCGACTTCTCTCGCGAGTACGCGCAGGCCCAGGTCCTGGCGTTCGGCCGGGGTGCGCTCGGCGGCCGGCTTGCGTAACAATTCGGCCAGGGTCGCAGGGACGGCGGCACGCTGATCGGCAGGGAGGTCGCCGGTGCAATAGCTCAGACGGAACCGGCCCAACTGGTGCGAAGCGGTCCCGTTGTGCTCCAGGCGGATGATCAAGGTGGTGCCGGTGTCGTAGCCCAGCGGCTGTTTCAGCTCGAAGACGGCTTCGTGCGGCTGCCCATAGAGGGGATGAATACTCCAGTGAGTGGTCGATTTTCCGTCGATGGCGTTGGCGATCACGTCGCCGCGATCGCTATGGTCCGCGGTCGCGAGGCCGATTTCAACCGGATCGGCACCTTTCGTCTCGCCGCTCGACGGCTGGGCGAAGACGCGGAACTCGCTCAGGTGAAAATTCCCCGCGGGGTCATAGCGGCCTGGCCCTTTGCCGGGGAGGCGATCGTCCGGGAGCGCCTCGAGCCGGAGGGCGCGGAGATCTTTCGTTTTGACCTGCGCCGTGACGATGAACGTATCCTTGTCGGGTCGGTCGCCGCTCACGAACCACGATCCGTCGGCCTGCCGGGCGAAGCGCGTCGCAACACCGCTCGCGTTCGAGACGCTGATGACATCAAGCGGTTGCCACAGCGTGTTGCGCTTGGCGACGGTGGAAGTGAGTCTCTCAACCTTGCGTTGCGTTTCAGGAGTTTCGACCAGCGCCAACGCGGCGGCGTCTCGACGCGCGATGGCCGCGCTCCTTGCAAGCAGTTCGCGCCTCCTGGCATACGTCTCGGCATCCTGGTCGTAGGGACGATCCGCACGATCAACCCCCGCAAACACGGCCTGAAGGGCGTAGTATTCCTTCTGAGCAATCGGGTCGAACTTGTGGTTGTGGCAGCGGGCACAGTGAACAGTCAGCCCCTGGAAGGTGCTCATCACCGTGGTGACCATGTCGTCGCGGTCGAGCACCTGAGAGAACCGGTGGTCGACGGTGTTTTCGAACACGCCCACCATCAGGGTCTCGTCCCAGGGGCCCGCGGCGAGAAAGCCGAGCGCCACCGTGGCTTGCGGATCCGTGGGGAAGAGTGCGTCGCCGGCCACCTGTTCCTGCACGAACCGGGCATACGGCTTATCTTCGTTGAACGCACGGATCACGTAGTCGCGGTACGGCCACGCGTTGGTCCGCGCGTAGTCGTGATCGTTGCCATGCGTGTCGGCATAGTGCGCCACGTCGAGCCAGTGGCGAGCCCAGTGCTCACCGTAACGCGGCGACGCGAGCAGCCGTGCGACCAAAGCGTCGTAAGCCGTCGGCGACTCGTCGGCGACGAAGGCGTCCACCTCGTCGGGAGTCGGCGGTAAGCCCGTGAGGTCGTAGCTCAACCGCCGAATGAGCGTGCGCCGGTCTGCCTCGGGCGAGGATGTGAGCCCATTTTGAGCCAGCTTCACCCGAATAAAGGCATCGATCGGATTGGCCGGTCCGGCCGGCGTGGGCGGCTTCTCCAGTGGCTTGAGCGACCAGAGACTGTCCCCCGCGCCGGTCGCACCGGCGTACGCGTCCGGCCACACCGGGCCGGTGTTGATCCAGCGCCGTAGCGTGTCCACCTCGGCCACCGTGAGCTGGGGCTTGCTGCTCGACTTCGGCGGCATCTGCATGTCCGCGTCTTCGCCGCTCACGTAGCGGATGAGCGGACTTTGCTGCGCGTCGTGCGGCACGATCGCGGGCTCACCGCTGTTGCCACCTCGAAGAGCCCTGTCACGTATATCGAGCCGATAGCCGCTCTTGGCCTTCTCCGGCCCATGGCATCCCAGACAACTGCGTACCAGGATCGGCCGCACGTCTTTGACGTAGTCGGGCGCGGGCGACTCGCCAGCGATTGCGCTGATCATCGAGCATACGAAAATCGCGGAGGTCGATCCCACAGCGAGCACTCCTCAAGTGCGATGTATGCTTTAATTTATGCGCGCCAGCGGAGGAGAAAGCGGCTGTGCCGCGACCCGAAAAACCGAGCGTCCGATCTAGCTAATCTACACCGGGATCAACGCTTCGTCGACACCTGGGCAGGTCCCATGCGTGGTCGGTGCTGGGAACCTGCGAGGGCTCCGTCAAGCGTCGGACGAGGAATCGCGTACTGCGTAAGTTTGAATCACATAACACTAACCCGAAGCGCAAGCGAGGACATTATATGATTCTCCCTCGCTCGCGCTTCGGGTTAGTGTTATTTTCAGTCAACCCGAGCGACGCGTACTGGTGATGCACAACCTCGCGCGCAAGCGAGAATCGACTCTCACTTCGGACTTCCAATCCGCCAGCTCTGAACCTTCCCCGCCGAGTCGCCGCAGACGGCCAGGGCGCCATCAAACGTGATCGCGGCGTGGGTAGGTAAGAGGCGAATGCCGGGCGGCGGTTCGCCGTTGAGCGCGAAGCGCTTCAGCTCACGGCCGTCGACGTCCCAGAGACACACGGTGCGGTCGCGGCCGCAGGTGAGGAGCTCGCCCTTGGAGCCGAAGGCGGCGTCGAGCACGCCGTTGGGGATCTTGCCGTAGTAGCCCGGCGGGCGTTTGGGAGGATGGGCGTCGGCCTTGGTCGTCGCGGGCCACCCCTTGGCGACGTCCCACCAGACGATCAAGCCGTCTTCACCACAAGAGGCGAGCACCTGGCTGTCCGAGCGCCAGGCGAGCGCACGCACGGCCCCTTTGTGTTCGGAGAGGGGCAACACGACACCACCGCCGACAGCATCCCATAGGTGGATATTGCCGATCCGGTCGCCCGTGGCGAGCAGCTTGCCGTCGGGGCTGAACGCCACAGACGTGATCCAGTCGGTGTGCTTGACCAGTGTGTGCAGTAGCGTACCCTTCTCGGTGGAGAAGACCTTCACGACTCGACCCGAGCCCCCGATCGCCACGCGCCTTTCGTCGCTCGAGAGGTCGGCCGCGATGACGGCGTCGGTCTCGTCGCCAAGCTCGGCGAGCCGTTTGCCGCTCTTCACGTCGAACAGCACCGCCGACCCGTTCTGCACCGGCCGGCCCCCCGCCGCCAACAGGATCGCGCCCGAGCGGCTGAACCGGAGCACCTGCGGCTCTCCCTGGGGGAACGGCAACGAACCGATGACGTCGCGCGTGGCAGGGTCGACGAAGTCGATGCACTCGTACGAACCCACCGCCAGCAACGGTGCCCGAGGGCTGGACGCCAGCGCGAGCACAGGGAACGGCCGGATCGTTTTGGCGTGCTCGACCGTCGGCAGCCCAGCCGGCATGGGCGGCGGGCCGTCGAACCTGGCCGTCGCGGCGGGGACGAATCCCAGGCCGTGTGTCGACTCCGCAGCGCTGCCGGCGTTCTGGCGCAGACCGGAGTCGATCCATGCTTTGATCGTGGCGACCTGCTCCTTGGGCAGCGGGTCGTTCTCGGGCGGCATCCGCTCCGTGGGATCGTCGGCCGTGATCATCTCGATCAGGCGGCTGGCACTCGACCGCCCCGCGACAACCACGGCACCGCCGGTGCTTCCTTTCACCACGTTCGCGTAGCTCGACAGGTCGAGACCGGCCTTCTGCTTCGTTTCACCGTGGCACTGGAAGCAGTGCCGCTTGAAGATCGGGGCCACCTGGTCATCGTAGGTGATCGGCTTCGCGGCGTCAGCGGCGTGCGCGGAAATGCAGAACAGGGTCGCACCGAAGCAACCGACGAATCCACACACGAAAACTTCCGAAGCTTTCCTCATCGGGCGGACCTCAATGATTGAACGCAAACTCGGTCGAGTTGAGGAGGCTCCAGAAGATGTCCTCGTAAACAGCCGGGTCTTTACCGGCGTCGCCGACGAGGGCTTTCAGGTCCGACATTTCCTCGGGCGTCGGCCGTCGGCTGAGCGCGCGGATGAAAAGCTCGTCGATCACCTGGTCGGGCGTGGCCTTGGCGTCGAGCAGCTTCTTCAACGCGCCGGCGGCCGCGAGACGGTCGCGGACGGTGTCGCCCACGGCCATGTGGAGGGTCTGGGAAAGCGTCGGCTCGCGCTTGGTCTCACAAGCGCAGATCGTGCTTCGGCTCGATCGCCCGAAGGTCGCGAAGAACGGCTCGCCGAAGTGCGGCCCTTCCGTACTGCCCGACTCGCGCGGATAGTATTCGACGGCCTTGGTCCCTTCAGGAAAGCCGTTGAAGCGGCGAGGGACGCCCGTTGCGGTGACCACCGAGTCGAGGAGCACATCCGCCCGAAGCCGTCGGAGGTGAGCGTGGGAAAACTGGCGCGTGTCGCGCACGTTCGAAGCGTTGGGCTGGGCGCTCAGTTGATAGACGCGCGAGTTGCAGATATCGCGCACCAGGCTCCGCAGGTCGAACTTCGAATCCACGAGCCGCTTCGACAGGGCGTCGAGCAAAGGACCATTCACCGGCGGGTTGGTTGCGCGCACATCGTCGACCGGCTCGATCACGCCCCGGCCCATGAGCTGGGCCCAGATCCGGTTTGCGAGGTTGCGGCTGAACATGGCGTTATCGGGCGCCGTGAGCCACTGCGCTAGTGCCGTGCGGGGGTCGCCGCCGGACGGGACCGGGTCGATACTCCCCAGGACCTTGGCGGGCATCGGGCGGCCGTCGACCAGGTGCTTCGCGGGCGGGACCGACGTGTCCCAGTAAATCCGTCGCTCGCGGGGCTCAACGCCTGGCTTGCGTTTCATCCCGGTGAAGAAGCTGACGAAGCCGTAATAATCGTCCTGCGTCCAGCGGTCGAACGGATGGTTGTGACACTGGGCACACTGGATCTGCACGCCGAGGAAGACCTGCGAGAAGTCGGCCGCGAAGGCGCTGGGGTCGAACTGGGGCTTGTGCACGAGCATCGTGTAGAGGTTCGCCGGCCCGTTCGTCAGGTTGCTGCCCGAGGCGTCGACCATCTCGGCCACGAACTCATTGAGCGGCCGGCCCGAGCGCATCTGCTTGCGGATCCACTGATAGAAGGCATCGGCCGCCTTCACGTACGTCGCCACCGGCGCGTAGTTACCGCCGATGATCCGCAGTTGCTCGGCCCAGAGCGCGGTCCAGACGTCGGCAAACGCGTCATCGGCCAGCAGTTCGTCGATCTTGCGCGCCCGCTTGTCGGACCGGCTGTCGCTCATGAACGCGTGGTATTCGGCGACCGTCGGCGGACGGCCCGCCAGGTCCAGCGTGACGCGTCGCAGGAACGTTGCATCGTCCGCGAGCTCTGACGGCGCGATTCGCAGCTTCTGGAGCCGGTCGAACACAAGTTCATCGATGAAATTGACCGTCGGCGGATTCGGCCACACGAAACCCGCCGCCGCCGGCAGCACGATCACTTCGGCTCCGACCGTGAAACGGCTGAACCGGGCAAACACGTGTGTATCGCCTGG
The DNA here is from genome assembly GCA_027451445.1 of Singulisphaera sp. Lineage (GTDB taxonomy): Bacteria > Planctomycetota > Planctomycetia > Isosphaerales > Isosphaeraceae > DAIDJG01. The sequence goes on along the minus strand of DAIDJG010000447.1, from coordinate 18,827 downwards.
TCCGGTCGCCGTGACGTGGCCGTCGGTGTCGATCTTGGCGACGCTCTCATTGTTCGAGAAGTAGCGGGCGAGCTTGGTCACGTCGCGCGTGGTGCCGTCGCTGGCCTGCGCCGTGACCTTGAGAGTGGCGCCTTCGCCACCTTTCTCAAACAGCAGGCGGTCTTGCGACAGTACGACCCCGGCCGTCGTCGCGACGGCGCCCGAATCGTCGGGGGCTCCGGCTTCGATCCAGTGGAGCAGCGACTGATAGTACTCACTCTCTCGCGTGAAGAGCTTGCCGCCCGTGTGTGCGACCTTGCCGGTGGCCTTAAGCAACAACAGGCTTTGCTCGGGCACCGCCGTGTTCACGCGACGGCCGACCATCTCGGTGACGATGCGCTCGTAGTCACCCTTCGGGTCGTACCCGAACAGCGAAAGCATGAACCCGTCCTTCCCGCGCGCCGAGCCATGACACGTGCCCGAGTTGCAGCCCGCACGGAAGAAGACGGGCATCACATCGCGCCGGAAGCTCGGGGCAGGGGACTCCGGAGTGGCGCCGTGCACGAATCCACCGGAGCAGAGGGAGACGAGCACGAGAGCTCGTGTCATTCGGGTGAGCATTCGGGATTCACTCCGGTGGGGTCACTTACAACTTGGGATCAATCCGCAACGTGCCATTCCCTGTGCGCTGGCGGATCTCCTGACCGCCCGCCTGCACCGCAACCTCGCACGTCACCCCGCGGACACTACCGAGCAGGGCTTCGTCGGTCGCTTCGATCTGGAACGTCAGTTCCTTCGACTCTTTCGTGAGCACCGGCAACGGCTCAACCGCGCTCACGCCTTTGGGCAGGCCGAGGAGCTTGACGGTGGCCTGTCCCGCAAACGGGCTCTTGTGCCGGACCGACCAGACGTACTTGACGCGCTCGCCTCTGCGGACGCTGGCGGGCTGGCTCGACAGCTCAACAAAGGGCTCGGCGATCGTGAGGCTCACGATCTCGGACGACACGCGAACGCGACCGGTGCCGAGGTAGCCGTCAAGGTCTTCGCGCGTCGTGCTGGCGGTGACCACCAACGGGCAAGACCCGAGTGGCGCATTGGCGTCGCCGGTGATCCGCATCACGGCCTCACTCTCGCCCGCGGGAATAATCGCCGTGGGCTGCACGGCGACGCCCTGCGGGACCCAGTCGCACTGGAACTCGACCAGCTCGTTGAAGCCTTCCCGGCGCTGGATCGTGACGGGAATCGCCAGCTCGCCGCCTCGCACAAGGGCCACGGTGGGCGGCTTAATCGTCACGGAAAACGGCGCAGCGTCGGTGACCGCGAGCACAAAACGATCGAGCTTCACCGTCCGCCAGGCGTCACCCCCCGAGTGGTTAAGGAACGGGATATTCTGCTGCGAGCGGCTCTTCAGCGTGCGCCCCGAGGATTCAACCGGCCGCGCTTCCAGCGTGATGAGAGCCGTGTTGGGCTTCGTCGACGCATCCGCGACGAATTGCACGGGCCACATCTTCTGCCCGGCCGGAATCCGAGGCGTGACAAGCTGAACACCGGCCGGCAACCCCTGCGCCTGGAGGTCGAGCATCCCTCGAAATGCGCTCCCCTGACCTTGCGGCAGGCTCACATTCACGGTCCAGCGGTTCCCTTGCGGGACGGCCAGGCCGCTCGTCCGGATGCATTCCATCCAGTCGAACGCCGTGCTCCCCAGCAGCGTGTACACAGCGTCGCTGGCGGGCTCGACCTCGATCCGATAGACCGCGGTCGCCCCGCCGGAGCCGCTGGTGTCCTCGAGCTCGATCAGATAGTCGCCCGACGTTTTCGGCTCCCAGATCACGGACGGGTCGAGGATGTCCTTCAGACCCCCTTGACTGCGGAACGAGGTGCCGAAGATGTCGCGGTCGGGCAGGGGGGAGTCATCTTGCTCCAGCTCGACGGGACCGGGGACTTCGGACTTGTCGAGCGGGCGAATCCGCAGCTTGGGATCAATCGGCGAGCCGAGCGCCGCGGCGAACACGCGGACTCGGAGCCGGTCGCCCTTCGTCACCGCAATCCGGTACGCGTCGACATCATCGCGTTTGTCGATGATGCCGTTCAACGCCGCGGGACTGAAGGCCACACGCGTCGCGGGCGCCTCCGTGTCTTCCATCACGTTGGGATAGGGACTGGACCGCAACAGAAGCGGCGACGGTGCGTCGCCGAAGTATTCGAACGAGCCCTCGGCGCTCGGGATCTCGATCGTCTCTTCGAACGTACCCAGCGGGTCGCCGATCAGCTTGACGGACTGGGCGCTCCCGGCCTGTCCACCGGGTGGAAACGCGGCGAGCGGCCGCCGGTTCGTACCGATATGGACGCAGTAATCGCGGTTGTCGGGCACAAACACCGATCGGCGCACCTCGACGAAGGCCACACCGTCGCGCGGCAGCTTCGCGGCCACGACCGGGTCTTGCAGGTGGAGCGGATTGTCGTCGTTCGCCGCCAGCTCCCGGCCGTTTTCATCAAGGATCCGCACGGCGAGGTCATACTCCGAGCCGCCATAATGGATGTCGGCGATGCTCACCGAGTCAACCTCAACCGCCAGTCGCTGGCCTGCGACGGCGGGCACGCGGTAGAGATCGACGTCACCTTTGGCGCTCGGACCCATCTTGCCCCGGACCGTGACATTTGGAGTGACGGGCAGGGCCGTTTGCAGCGTGTCGTTGGTGTTGTACCCCTTCTCGTCCTCGTCGATCACGCGAAACGGCGACACGTGGAACGTGCCGAGCGAGGTGATCTCGGTCGCGGTGCGAAGGCGAAACGGATATTCGCCGGGGGGACAGTTGGGAGCGATCTCGAACGTGCAGCGCACCTGCTCCTCGATCCGGCCGCCGTGCGCGACGTTGATCGTGTGCGGCAGGTTCGGCAGCGTCTCGATCTTCACTGCCTTGATGCCCGGCCGGTAGAAAATCACCTCGCGCGGGTTCTTCAGGCAGCTTCCCTGGACCGTGACCTCCACCGACGTCCCCCGCTGGCCGACCCGGGGCGAGACGGCCTCGATGTGCGTCAGCATCGCGGCGTTGGCAGTCGTGGAGAAGGCAAGGAGAACGATCGCGGCGGGCAAGCGTTTCAAAGAGCGTGGCATGATCAACCCAGCAACCCTTTCACCAGCTTGCCGTCCTTGATGATCTCGATCGGCCGGGTGCCGAACGCGACCAGTTCCTTGTCGGCGTCGATGCCGAGCTGGTGATAGATGGTGAATAGCAGGTGTTCGAGAGGAACGGAATCGCGGGCGGGCTCGGCGGCGGTCGCGTCGCTGGCGCCGTGGATGAGGCCGCGGGCAAACCCGCCGCCGGCCAGCAGCATCGAATAGCAGCGGGCCCAGTGATCCCGGCCGCTCGTCGCGTTGACCTTGGGGGTGCGCCCGAACTCGGTGGTGACCCAGAATAAGGTGGTGTCGAGCATCCCCCGGCGGTCGAGGTCGGTCACCAGGCCGGCGATCGCGTGGTCGAGTGCGGGCATCTGGTCGAGGCAGTCCTTGCGCACGTCGACGTGCGAATCCCACGCACCGTACGACACCGTGACGAACCGCGTGCCGGCCTCGACGAGCCGTCGCGCCAGGATCAGCCGTTCCGCCAGTCCCTTGGGGTGGAACTTGTTATCGGGGCCTCGCAGGCCGACCACGTCGCGGCCGTAGAGCTGCATCGTCTCTTCGGTCTCGCCGTTCAAGGTGAACGCGTCCTGGGCCTTGCGGGAGGTCAACAGGGTGTAGGCCCGCTTGTAGAAGTCGTCCATCGTGTCGAGCGTGGATGGGTCGGCCTCCAGCCTGCGGATCTGCTTCTCGATGATCTGCCGCGCCGCACGGCGGCGGTCGAAGCGGCTCGACGATACGTTTTCCGGGATCGAAAAGTCGCGCACCTTGAAGTTGGGCTCGCCCGGATCGGCGCCCAGCTCGAAGGCGCCATAGGTGCTGCTGAGGAACCCGGTGCTGCCCGCATAGCTGTTGTTGTTCGGGATCGCGATGTACGGCGGCAGTTCCCCGCGCACGCCCAGCTCGTGCGAGACCACGGCCCCCATCTGCGGGTAGTCGATGACCGCAGTGGGCGTATACCCCGTAAACAACTGATACGTCGCCTGCCCGTGATCTGGAATCCGCCCGACGACGCTTCGGATCACCGTGACCTTGTCGGCGATCGCCGCCGTCTTGGGAAAGTTCTCACTGAAAACATCCCCATGTTTCGTCTTCGTAACCCCAAACGACCCCCGGTACTCGACCGGCGCTTCCGGCTTGGGATCGAACGACTCCTGCTGCGGCATCCCGCCGCCCAGGTGAAGCTGAATCACACTCAGAGCCTTCGCCTTCGACTGGGCCGCGTTCCCCTTGGCCGCGGAAAACGCCTGATTCGCCACATCCGCAGCGCGCGCTTCCAGCCGCAGCAAGTCGCCGAGCGACAGCCCGAGCGCTCCGAACACACCCGCCTGAATCGCCTGACGTCGAGACAAAAGCGCCCGAAAACCGGCACAACCTCGACGGTCGGGCGCGGACTGCTGCGGAGCCGGCCTGTGCATGGCGGGAATTCCCAAGCCAAGGTCTACTCGGAGACGGGCGACCCCAACCTGCTGGGTCGCCTTCGGTATCACCGTTAAACATAAATTTGACCAACCTCGGCCAGTCTGGTCAAGGGGAGATCGGCGCCTCGGGTGGTGTACGCTGGGGTTCCACACATCGAACGGCCAATCCCCCGTTCGCAACGGGGAAACATATTACTCCCCCCCTTGGGAAGGGGGGGAGTTATGAGGTTCCCCCGCATTCCGAAGGACGGCGCGGACAGCGATGCCGTGTGCGATCCAGCCGTTCGCCGTCCTACTTCGCGTCGTCGATCGACTTCTCCTTGGCGAGGTCGTCACTCTTCGCGCGGAGCTCGTTGTATTTCTGGAGGAGCTTCTCTTTCGTTGCCTTGGCGGCGCTCGAGGTCTTCTCGCTGAGTTTGTCCATCTCTTCCTTGGCGGCCTTCATGTCGGCATCAAGGTGTGCCGCAAGTTTCTCGCGATTCTTGCTCCACTCCGCCTTGAGCTGCTCCATCTTGGGGCCGAGTTTGGTTTTTGCGTCGGCGGTCGCGGTTGCCGACTGCTCTTTGAGGTGCGCGAACTCCTCGCCCGCGGCCTTCATATTGGCCGAGAGCGATGCGCTCATTTTCTCGCGCGTGGTGTGCCATTCCGCGCGGAGTTTTTCCATCTCCACGCCCGCCTGTTCGCGGGCCGAGCCGGATGCCTTGGCGGCCTTGGCTTCGAGGGCTTTCATCTCCTCGTTGATCGAGTGCAGGTGGGTATCCAGACTTGCGCTCAGTTTCTCGCGGGAGGCCGCCCATTTCTTGCTGAGCGCTTCCATCTCGGCGTGCATCTTCTCGCGCGCGGGGCCCGACGCCTTGGCCGCATTGGCCCTGAGCTTGCTGTATTCCTCACCGGCCGACTTGGCCGACGACTCCATGCTCGCGACGACCTTGTCCCGGAACTCCTTGGCCCGCTCGAGGAACGTCTTCGTGGGCGTCTCCTGCGCCCGGACGGAGGCAGAACTTACCAGCGCGGCGACCATCAGCGCCACCACCACGAACGATTGCGGGACGTATGAAACCCAGCGCACCCGCGTGATCCAGTTCGACATGGAAATCGCTCCCAAAGGTAACGCTCTCGGCCCGAGCGCCCCGGGAACCAACGGTCCCGATGGCGACGTCGTATCAGAATGCCGGCGCCGCTTGCCGGACACCCCTCGGGCAGGCGAGCTTGGGTCATACTAACCACGTAGGGAAACGATTCGCAAGAAATTCGGACAACGCTGTGACAGACCCCGGACGAGCGCCGAAACCGGTCGATCGCCGCGCACCATCCGTGACACCGTCCGAAGCCTTCAGCGCAGATTTTACGGGAGGCACGCACTCCCGAATCGAGGCCTGACAGGGACCTCTCGCCGTGGCGGGTTCCAGAGACTTCCGGGTAAGATGACCGAGTTTTGAATACGGGTGAATCACACCGCGAGGACCGACGATGGCCGAGCCCAGAAAAGTCCAGTCGTTCGTGTCGAATAGCCCGGACTATCACCGCGCGTTCCAGGCCTTTCTGGACCACACGGACCAGAAACAGAACGCTCTGAGTTGGCTCCGGCGAGAAGTCGATGCACTCGCAAATCGGTCCGTCATGATCGACGCGGGCGCGGGGAGCGGGACGCTGACGGCGTGGTTCACGCCTCTCTTCCAAACGGTGGTCGCGATCGAACCGAACCCGTCGCTCGAATCCGCGCTCAGGGCGGCGTGTCCCACCGCGGTTGTCATCGCCGACACGATCACGGCGGCCACACCGCAGGTCCTCGGAAACTTCGTGCTTTGCTCGCACGTGTTCTACTACATACCCCAAGCGGAATGGGAGCCCACCCTCAGACGCTTGATGAGCTGGCTGGCTCCTGGGGGCTTCCTGGCGATCGCACTGCAAAACCCCGGCACCGACTGCATGCGCATGGTCGACCACTTCATCGGCGGCCGGTTTGACCTCAGCACGCTCTGCCCGCTGGTGAACGGCGAAGGAGGTGAGTTCGAGGCGCGCGTCGAGACCGTCCCCGCCACGATCCGAACACCCAACCGCGAAATCGCTTGCACGATCGCCGAGTTCGTGCTCAACGTCCTTTCCATGCCCTCGCCGCCGACCTGGGAAGAGCTGGAGCAGTACGTCGACGCGCGTTTCCGGCAAGCCGACGGGCGCTATCGGCTCACATGTGATCAAGACTTTCTCAAGGTTCACCGACGGGCAATTTGAGGATGTCTCCGGGCACGGAGTTTTCGACCTCTCCACGCAAGGAGTGGAATTTCGCTCGCACCCCGAACCTGACACGGCCTTGTTGTGTCGAGGCAACTCCGGGATCGCTCGCGCCGAACGCATCGGCCGGGAATCGACGGAGTGAGACCCATGAGCGCTGCCCACTACCTGATCTTTGGCGATCTCCACGGCCGCATCCTCCCCGCCTTCAAACTCGCGGCGCTCTGGGAGCGGGAGTTTGGTGTTGCGCTCGACGGGCTGCTCCAGGTCGGCGACCTCGGCTACTTCCCCGACCCCACCCGTCTCGACAAGGCCACGGCGCGACATGCCGCCGCCGATCCCTTGGAGCTGGGCGCCACGCTCATCGCGCGGCCAAACCGGGAGGCTGACCAGATCTTGCGCGCCGAGGACGGGTCGGCACCGACGCTCTGGTTCACCGCGGGTAACCACGAAGACTTCACGATCCTGGGCGAGTTGGAACGCGGCGGAAGCCGGCGCAATGCGAGCTTCGCCGTTGACGCTTACGACCGCGTCCGCTGTGTTCGTGACGGACAGGTCGAAACGCTGCCCGGTGGACTGCGCGTCGGTGCTTTGTGGGGCATCGATGATCAGGCGCCGAACGCTCGTCGCAAAACGCCCGACCGTGGCCGGATCAAGGAGCCGAGCGTGTCGGCGCTCGCGTGCAGGGCGTTTGATGCGCTGCTCTCGCACGACAGTCCGAGGGACGCCGTCCTCTCGGGCAGCGGAAGCGAAGGCATCAGCGATCTCCTCGTCCTCGCCGGGCCGGCCTTCGCCTTCTTCGGGCATTACGGTAGCCGCTTCGGACAAATCCATCACGTTCCCGGTGCGACCCAGGTCTACGAGCTGGCCGGCTTCGAGATGCGGAGAGACGGCAGTTGCGCCGAGGCCGGGAGCGTCGGCCTGCTCTCGTGGGGAGACGATGCCCGAACCTTCGAGTACCTTGACGCGTCCTGGTTGCGCCGTTTCACGCGGCACAACTGGCGCCATCGATAAGTTGGTACTCCGTGAAAGACGAGGGCGGTCGTCCCCGGCGAAGCCGATGACTCCGGAATCCGCAGCGCCGGGGGACCGCACGAACGGGCAGGGCTATGTTCCTGGGACGATTGATGGACGCTCGGCCTCGATCCGCGAACGACCTGCTCAGATCACGTCGGGCGAATCTCCATCCAGCAGCTCCTGCGGCACCTGCGAAAAGGTATACGACGTCGAATGCGAATCGAGGTCGAACACCCAGACGACATCGAACCGGTGACCGGGCCATTTCTGCGGAATCGCGGTCTGATCGCAGGGCAGAAAACCTGCGATCGGCGGTATGTCTTCATGCTGCCACGCGATGAGCACCGTTCCGGTGCACGCCATGGCCTCCTTGGCCAGCTTTTCGAGCTTGTTCTTATGGAGAGTCGTGGGGTTGATTTTCAGCCTGCGCGCCAGTGGGGTGATCGTCTCAAGCGGGCGCTGGCTGCCGCCGCCTGACTCCTTCTCGGACGCGAAGATCGTTTGAGGCGTCGCGAGCGACGCGCTTTGGAGAGGACCATGAGCCGGCGCAAACAAACCGACGAGCGCACCGGCTCGTTGCCAACCACGGACCGTCAACGACTCGGGGTCACTTTGGCCGTCTTCGCGGATTCCCTGCGATGAGTTCGCATCGGATGGTTTTTCGGCGTGTCGGATGATCATGATCTTGGTTGCGGTCATGGTCTCGCCAACTCCCACGGGTTGGAATTCAGTTCTTCGTGGACACTGTAGCAAGGATGCCGGGTGTCGTTTTCTGCAGCCTCGGACGAGCCCGGGCCGTTTCCTTGTCGTAGCCGAAGCCGTTCGTCCCAAGCAGTCCGCAGGCTTTGGAGTGCGGGGGCTTGCTCCCGCTTTCGAACCGTTTGCGCGCTCCGACAGGGACCCTGTCGCTTTCGAACGGCGTTCCCGGACCTCCGCTTTCCCGCCGCATTTCCAGCGTGAAAGCGGGAGCAAGCCCCCGCACTCCAAAGCCTGCGGCCTCCCGCTACCAGCCGATACCCAGGAGGAACAACCCCGGCATCCTTGCTAAAGTGATTCTTCGTGTGGCATTTCAATTCGTGAGCAGCAGATCGCCCGGAGCACAAGCGTGTCTCCCTCAAGCTCACAACCTCACGGCTGCATGCCGCCCGCCGTCAGGGTTACCTCGAACGTGCCGGACCCCTCGATCTCCAACTCGCTCTTCGCGAGAACCTCCTCGCCACCCCGGGCCTGAATCGTCCAGTGACCCGGCCAGAGATTGGTGAACGCAAACTGGTCGAAACTCGAGTAGACCTCGAACGCGCGGCGCACCGAGACGCCCGAGGCATCGACCGCCACGATCGAATCGGGAACACGCGTCGGTTTCACAAACCGAATCGTACCGCGGACGGTGGCACCCTCGGAGAGTACTCGCTCGCCCACGTCGACCACGCCGGCGGGCACCTCCACGTTCTCCACGCGGCAGAAGCCCGAATTCGGGTCGTGAACGAAGAGCGAGTAAGTCCCGGGCCACAGGTAGCGGACACAGAAGTTGCCGTCGTCGTCGCAACGGACTCGGGTGGGTGACGTGTGGCGTCCGTTCGCGAGCGCGGAGACCTCTACGGGGCGTTCATAGTTCTTCTTCGGCTTGGGGATCTTTCCCGTGATACAGCCGCCGCCGAGCGGAACGCGCACCTCACCGCGATCACCCGGCGGGACATCCACCTCCTGGTCGAAGAGGGGACCGCCATAGAGCCTACCCTCGCCGAGCCAGTCGAAGACACGGAGCCGGTACTTGCCGGGGCCAACGTCGGCGAGAACGATCTTTCGCTCTCCATCCAGATCGATCCAGTCGGGTTGGGGGAACGCGAGTGAACCCTTTGAGAGAGGCCGCAACTCGAACCAGAATCTCGGAGCGAACGATGCCTCACGTGATTTGTCCACGTGGGCAAAGAGGTGCGACGCGATGGTAACATTGTCCACCTTCCGCGCTGCGCCCAGGCCGGTGCCCGACTTATACTGTGCTTCCGATCCGTCTCCAATTGCGAACCGCAACGTGAACTTCCCGCGCGGCTTGGGGTCGAGCACACCAACCTGCGTGGTTTGCCCTTCAACAACAATCGCAGAAAACGTAACAGATTCAATCACATCAAAAACGTGATAGCGGAATCTCACGGTCGCCATACCCACCGGCACGTGGTCGACCTCGAAGTGACCATCCTCGTCGGCCCGAAATTCAATGCTACGTCTTTCGTCGCTGAGGCGTTGGACCCCGAAGGGGTCGACGTATCCCTTGGCGAACGCCCACGGTTCCCCTCCTTGATCCTTGGGACGCCATTCCTTTGGACGCCAGATCCGCCCCTTGATGCGGCCGGTTGCAGTGGGGGCATCAAGTCGGACGGTTCCCATGTCGAGCCCGGAGGCCGGCACGTCGAGCGCCTGGGCCGTGTTGGGAGCGCCTCGGCCTTCGAGGATCAGCCGATACCGGTCCGGATGGACGTGCTCGAAGCGGAGCGTGCCATCAGGACTAAGGTTCGCCGTTTTTGTACGGAACGCTTCGGCATACGGCTCGGCGGGCAAACCGCCGATGTTCGACTTGTCCCGGCGCGGCACGAGGCTTGCTTTGATGTGGCTCCTGAGCACCTCGGATACCTCGACCCGGCCAGACACAGTGACACCCGGAACCAGGCGAACCTCCACCGGCTCACCACCGCGTTTCACATCCACCGCCCCCTCCCAGCCCGCGAACCCGTCGGTGGTGACGCCGAGCCACGTGGTGCCCTCTTGCGAGAGTTCGAGTTTGAAGCGGCCGTCATTGTCCTTAACCGCAACGCTCGCGGTGTCCCAGCGCCGGGGAAGTTCCCCCGCTCCGGCAGCGACCGTGAACGCCGTTACCGGCTGTCCGTCGGGCGCAATGACACGGCCAGACAGGACGATCGAGGGTTGCATCACCACGACGATTTCCTCAGGCTTCGGCTCATCATGACGAAGCTCGTCGAGTTCAAGCTCCCTGGTGATGAATCCCGTCTTACGGAAGGTCGAGCCAAACGAAAGGCTACGGACCAGCACCGTTAACTTCCCGTCCTCGCCGGACGACGCGAGACGTCGATCGTTCCGGTCGCTCAGCGTTACTCCTTCCAGCACCTTCCCGTCAGCATCGACAACCCTGAACATAGCCCTGAGATCCGACCGACGGAGGAAGATGTCACGGATTGGACCCGTTGTTTCGGGAGCCGGGAAATCTCCATCGTAGCCATAATCGGGATGGGACGCGGAGACTCCGCACTCCGGGTCGACGCCACCAAGCTCATAGCGTCCGTTGGCATCGGTCTTGACCTGTCTGACCTCGTCGCGCCTCGTCCGCGCCAAAACCGAGACCTTTGGCGCAACCAACGCACCGGCGATCGGCTCCTTGGTCCGCGACTCGCGGACCACTCCCCTAACCGTAATCCCCCGCCGCAGTCGAACGACGATTCGTCTCTCGGTATCGTTCGACCTGATCAAGAACTTGCTCCCATACGGCTCGTCGGCGATGAAGTCGGCTGACCTCAGATTGATGATCACCCGGCACGAGCGCGGCGCCTTGATCTCAACGGTGCCTGCCGGCGACGCGACGGCTGTCCACACATCGCCGATGGGCGGGCTGTCGCCGTCCGGTGCCTCGTACGCGACCTGATAGCGGAACGCAGTAACAGGCGCCCCGCTGTCACGGTCGACGACCGCCACGGTGACCGGCTTGAGCTCCGCCGCCGGCCGAGGCTCATCGAGGAACATCAACAGCACCGCGCACAAAACCGGGTACATGCCCATGAAAGGTCGACCTCCTTGACGAAGACGGGGCACATTCACCCTTCGGGCGTTGCCATCGCCACGAAGTTGCCCCCCGAGCGCCATCCGTCAGTGGAATCCCTCAACTTCCGTGATTCATGGCCTCGCGCAGCGCAGCGAGCAACCCTAAAACGCGGCTGCGCGGATCGTAGTTCGTCTCATCCTTCGCGGCAAGCGTCTCGATCGGAATGTAGCCGCGGTAGCCGGCATCCTCGATGATCTTCACCAACCGCTTCATGTCGATCTTGATTGAACCCTCGGGGCCGTCGAGCTTCTCCTTGAGCCGCCAGTTGACCGCGTACGGCAACACGCGCGCAATATCCTGATACGGGTCGGGCGTCTGGAAGGCGCCGGTGTCGACGACCACCCCGAACCAGTCGGAATCGACCATCTGCACGATCTTGATCACATCCTCGGCGCTCTTGAGCATGTCGCCGCGGTTTTGAATGCCGATCACGACGCCAAACTTCGCGGCGTGCGCGACGCACTTCTTCAACTCGTCCACCATCCACGAGGCAACCTTCTCCCACGCGTACCCCTCCGGCATCGTCCCCGCGAACACCCGCAACACCGGCGCACCCATCCGTGCCGCACACTCGATCCATTCCTTCACATGGTGAACGTCCGCGGCTCGCAACATCCGGTCAGGCGTCGCAAAATCGTTGTGCACGCCCGTCCCGCTGATCTCGACCCCAAGCTGAAACGCCCTCCGCTTGAAATCATTCAGATATTTCTCTGACGGTACATTGGGATACCCCGGGAAGAAGTAGCCAGTGGGATCGAAGGCGTCGATATTCGCGTCGGCGCAGAATTCCAGCAGGTCGAAGAGCGAGACGCCCTTGGCTCGTCCCTTGAGTTGGTCGTTGAGCGCATGATTGAAGGAGTAAGCATTCAAGCTTGTCTTGAGCTTCGGCGTGCCCGTGCGCACAATGGGCCGCGCCAACGCGGCGCGGTGGCTGCCGATCAGGGTGCAGCCCGCGGCCCCAATGACGGGCGCAAGCCACGCGTGGTTGCAGAACTCCCGGCGATTCATCGACCGTTTCATCGTGCGACTCCCGGCCGTAACGTCGTCTGACGTTGACAGAGCCACGACGACGCTGGCAAAGTGAGCCGGCTGGTCCGGCCTGATTCGACCCCACGTCGATCATTAGGGTTTCTATGCCTCGACGACGACTCCCAGAGGGCGATCATACGATGCGATCCCACGCAATCAAGATTTTCGCGCTCGCCGTTGCCACAATGATCCTTCACGGCCAAAGCGTCGCACAGGAACAAACGACTCCGCGGTTCAAGGCCATTGCGTTCGACTACTTTGTGATCTTCGATCCCAACTCCGTGATCCCCGAGGTTGAGAAAGCCTTTCCCGGCAAGGGCGCGGAGTTCACCAAGGCCTGGCGCGCGAAGCAGTTCGAATACGGCTTCCTGCGCACCATTACCGACCGCCACGAGGATTTCCTGCGCGTCACCGAGGACGCCCTGGTGTACACCGCGAAAGCGTTGAAGCTGGACCTGCCGCCCGAAACCCGAAACCGGCTTGTGAACGCCTACCTTCATCTGAAACCGTGGCCCGACGCCGTCGACGCGTTGCGCAAGCTGAAGGCCTCGGGCATCCGCATCATCACAATCGCCAACTTCAGCCCGAAAATGCTCCGCTCGAATGCCGAGGGGGCAGGGATCGTCGACCTCTTCGACGAACTGTTGAGCACCGAAGCCAACGGCACCTACAAACCCGACCCTCGTGCGTACGAACTGGGGATGAAACGGCTGAACCTCAAAAAAGACGAGATCGTCTTCGCCGCCTTCGGCGGATGGGACGCCTACGGAGCCAAGCGCTTCGGTTACCCGACCTACTGGGTCAATCGCTTCAACCTGCCCGCCGAAGAACTGGGGATCGAGGCTGACAAAACCTCGAACAATCTGGAGGGGTTGCTGCGTTTTGTGTTGGGCCAACCCTGAGCCGGTATGGCAGAGTGCCCACAAGCGAACCATGCACGTACGTTAATAACACATCAATTACATCAATAAATAATCATCCTCACAAGGGTCAGGGAAATAGGTTTGCCCCCGGGCAAAAATGGGGGCGCCTTCCGGCGCGCGCAATCCAACCGTTTGGCGCTCTGGAATCCAGGGCATCTCGGACAATGCGTTTTGGGGAGGTGTGCATGACCGAAGCCGAATGGCTGCGCTGCAACGATTCGATGACGATGCTCCAGGAGACGAGCAACGGGCGCACTACGCGCAAGTGGAATCTTATCCTGTGCGGATTTTGTCGCATCGACTGGAGTTTGCTCAAGGATGAACGCAGCCGCACTGCAGTCGAGACCGCGGAACGGTTCGAGGACGGACAGGCCAGCCGCGAGGAATTGAACGCCGCCCACGAGGCTGCTCAGTTCGCGGCGATCGCGCTCCAGGGCAAGGAACCGCTCGAAGTCATTCGGGCCGCCGGAAAAGCGCACCGGGCCGTGGAGCGGCCGTGTGTGATCGGCCGTCCGGTCAACCTTGCTGAGGACCGAAAGCGGCGCGCGGTGGTATGCGACATCCTCGGGCCTCTTCCCTTCCGCACGGTCGAGATCGAACCCGCCTGGCGGCAGCCCGAAGTGCTGGAGCTCGCCCGACAGATCTACGATGAGCGGGCGTTTGAACGCATGCCGGAGCTCGCCGACGCCCTCGAGCAGGCTGGCTGCCACCAGGAAGATCTCGTCGACCACTGCCGGTACGAGGACGAACACTGGCGCGGCTGCTGGGTGCTCGATCTGCTGCTGGGCAAGGAGTTCCTCGCCCGCCACACCCGCCCGGACCAATGAAAATGGCACGGAGCCATTTATCCCGTTTCCCCGTCTCATGGACTTCGGGTGACGAAAAGTACAGCATGGAACCGTCCCTCACCCCGGCAGGACGGACGGCGGCTCGCCGGCGGCCCAGGTCCAGGGCTGATCGGGTCGCGTCCGCCAGGCATACCAGCCGACGGGGAGGTCCGCGAGCTCGAGGAGGCTGGGGTCGAATTGCACCATCTCACCGAGGCACGCGACAACCGCGTCGTCCTCGAAAACGTGCTCGCCGTCCAGGAACTGCCAGCCGCCGTCGTCCTCGTCGTGCGTGACGAGCAAGAGCGGAGCGCTGCCTTCGAGGATCCGAGCGAGCGTGATGACTTCGGTGTCCGCGGGATCGGAGAAACACCAAGCGCCATCGGGGCTCATCGCAACCTCCTGAGACACGCCTTTGCAAGGAACACGGGATCGCGGTATGCCAGGGCCAGACGTTCATTCGTTTTCGAGGGAGCCAGTTTCCATGGCCAAGGTTCCTTGCGGTCATACGTGCAAACCGGCTAGCGCTTCCCTGAGGCCCACGACAGGTCCAACGTCATCTTGCCGACCGTCCCATCAAACGCATACTCGAAAACTTCCTGCGATCGGTTCCCGGCCCGTTTCAGGAAGTCAGGGATCACGCACAGACAGGCTTCCAGCAGCTCCAGCTCCCAGGCCACGAGAGGGCGGAAGCGACGGCCCTGTTCCATACGGAAAGGGTGCGGGAAAGCATAAGGACCCGCAACCTCGAACCCGTGCTGTTTCGCTGTCTCCACAGCGCTCGGGTTCAACTGCCGCCAATTCTCAAAGTAAACGGCAATCATCTCCAGGCGGTCGGCGATGGTCTCGTAGTCCTCCTGAGCCATCAACGACCGGCCCTCCCAGCCGTCGAACAGCAACAACCCCGTGACCTTGCCTCTCCTCCCGAGGATGACGGCAAACCACGGACCGCCCACGAGTTGCTCACACTTCACCTCGATCGTCGCCTTCTCATCCACGATCCGCCACGGGGACTGCCGGTAAAAGCCGGCTCCCGCCCGGTAAAAGTCCCGTGTTTGTTCCAGGGTCAGGTCGTCCATCTCGCTGCCTTTGTTGTGTTCCAAAATTGTCATAGTTATATGTTTAATTATTAATATTACTAGTTTATATTTTCATTTATATATACATCAATCGCTATTGCTTTGGGGCAGCGTAAGAGCCGGGCGACCCCACCGTGCTCCCGAAATTCAGCTTATGCCGCCTATCTTGACTATCCGGCAAATGTTGTGTAATCCTTTTATTGGTGAGAAATCGCTCGGTTGACCTAAATTTTTGAGTTCTAGTCATGTGTTGCTTGCATGGTAGCGGATCAACCCGGCTGCCGGACGAGCAACTCATTCTACCAGCCGCTGAGGGGAACCATGCGTACGCGTCGTCAATTTCGTCCGTTGCTCCACGGAGCGCTTGAGGACCGGGTCGTCTTGAGTCATGGCGTGGTGGCGTCGCTCGCGCCCTTGACGCTGCCCCCGGTGTTATCGGGTCACATTTCGGGGTCTTCGCACTCGTTCCCGCCGGTTGCGAATCTGCCCGGCTCGGGGTATTCGGTCAAGCTGAGCGGGTCGGGCGCGGTCGACGGCATCAAATTCCAAACGACGGGCTCCCTCAGTGGGAACGGCACCGTGGCCCCGCCGTTCAACCAGGAGAGCCAGGGGACGCTGACGCTGAAGAACGCGCACGGATCGGTGACCCTCGCGTTGCAAGGGCCGGCGCTCAGCGTACGGCAGAACGGCGTGAGCACCACGTACAACATCACCGTCACCGGCGCAACGGGGGCCTACTCCGCGGCGGCATCCGCCGGTTACACCGGCACGGCGACGTTGAGCTTCAGCGGCATCAAGTTGACGGGCAAGGTCCCCAAGGCGGGACTCCCCGGAAAGTTCACCATCCAACTCTCGGCCTCACTCGTGGGTTGAGGACGAGGTCCAAGTCCGGATCGCCGGGTGGGTTGGAACGCCGCGCAGCGGTGCGAGACCCACATCGCCCGTCAGGAACGGAGATCAAGCTTGTTTTTTGGTTTTTTGCCAACCCTCGGCTTGAAGACATCTCAGTTTCGGGCTTTCATGAACGATGGCTGGCGAATCGGTGGTCTTCCAACGCGACACAAAAACTAAGAACAAAGCTTGACCCCCGCTCCCTCCCTAGCATCTGATGTGCCACTGGGGCCGGGCTCAGGGCCAGCCGGGCTGAACCAGCGATCCCAACGTGCCCCGATCCATGGAGCGAGTAGCCCGCCGTGGATGCCCGCGACCAGCGGGCCGCCGAAGTACATGGCGTGGAGCTGGACGTCGTGAAGGGGTGGGATCGCCGGCATGTAGCGTCCCCAGAGGTTGACCGGCAGGGCAACGATCAGGTCGCACGCGGCAAGCAACAGGCCGGCCCATCCCAATACCGTCATGGACTGTGGACGGCGGAAGGTATCACGGACGGCGGCGGCACCGAGGACGCCCGGAATCAGGAACGCGGCCGTGCGGGTCGCCACGCCCAGCGCGGTCTCGCCCGCTGGCCCGAGCGTATAATGCGCGGCCAGATAGGTGTCCAGGTTCTCCAACGGCGCCAGGAGCCACGCGAACGACGTCGCCACGATGAGGGTCAGCAAGACGGAGCAGGTCCGATCTCCCAGACTCCGGCGCCGGAGGATCAGCGCCGACGTCGCGGCAAGGCAGATGATCCAGGCGGCGGTGTGGCACCACCAGAAGAGGGCCCCGAGGTCCCCGCTAAAGTCGACCCCGAGCCGCGACGGATCAGAATGCCAGAGGGCCCAATTGATGTCGTCGACCAACGGGTAGGTTCCGCAGGCGACGAGGAGCAGCTCCGCAGGCCGGCAGACCCCCCCGAGCCGGACACGTCGCCAGAGCATCAGCGGGATCAGCGCCAGGCACGTCTTCTCGATCGCCTCCTCGACGAACTCCCCGTCCCACTTCCAGACGGGCATCCCGGGCAAGGAGGGGTGGGGCGTAGAGCGCCAGGTCGAGTCCCAGCGCAACGACAGCGCGAGGGCGACGCCAAGGACCAGGACGAACAGGTCGGACAGCGTTGCCGCGCTCCGCCCGGCGTGCATCCTGCGTGGATCCGAGACAGCGGACATGGGCCTATCCTGTCGCGGGGAGGTTGCAGTGAATTGACGGAGGCCGGCCCGTCCAGAACGTTGGCCGTGACCATGCCGAACAGACGTTCCGACCGGAGCCGTCCCTCGTTGACATTCTCGCACCCGCTGCCCGTCGCTTGCCAGGGATTCTCCCGGCTCCTCGCCGCGCTCGACCCTCGATTCAGGAAAAACCAGCGGCGCGCGGATTTTTTTGAATATTCGACACTGACACACGTATACCAAATGGTCAACGGTCCATCTATGCCCATTCCCAACGGGGTGGCCAGCGGTCGGTCGAAGGAGAGCGAGGGTCAAGCTTGGTTTTTGGTGTTATGCCGACCCCTGGCTTGAAGACAGATTGGGAGACGGGCTGCACACTCGGCGCCGTTGTGGGGATTCCGTCGCCACGCCTCCACGTCGGCTCGGGATGAGCTTAGGGGCAGACCGACCGACGATGCAAACGACCGCCCCTTACGTTTTCCGCCGCGGCTTGCGCTGTGCGGCGGGGCGGTCCGCGGGCAAGCGGTTCAGGTACTCTCGGATCTGCTCGTCGGTCAGACCCGCCAGGCGAGCCTCCGGCGACAGTGACTTGATGATATCCGCCAGGTCCTCCGGCGTGAGCTCCGCGAAATGCTCCTTGACGAACTGGCGCCGGAAATCCTCCATCGTGTATGGCACGGGAAACCCCTCCGCGTGAAGCCCTTTGAACAGTTGCATCAGCAGGCCACTCGTGTCCGGCGAGTGCCGCTGGTAGGCGCGGCCGCCGAAACCGACCAGGTCCGGCGAGGCACTGAACAGGTGCAGCGGGGCGTTGTGCGGTTCGCGCGGCAGCTCGCCCGCAACGACCACACGGATCGTATCGGCGCCCCACTGACAATCATAAACACCCGCCTGGACCCTCTGCCAGGGCACCTGCGCCGACAGGTTCTGCGGATAGCGGGCGGTCACCGCATAAAGTCGGAACTGGTCCTCGTCCAGCAGATCCGACGGCGAGCGGCTGACGAGCTTGCGGTAGGCCACGTAATGGCCGACCAGCTCCTTCATGGCCCAGGCGTCGAGCGCCTCGCGGTGCGACTTGAACGTAATCAGGTTGTGCGCCAGGAGCCCCTCCAGGCCGTCGGGCAAACGGCCTGAGAAGCGCCCACGGCCCCGGCGTATGATCACCACGTCGAGCAGTTGCTGCTGCACGGACAGGTCCGCTTCAATTTCGACAATGAAGGGTGAACCGCTGAAGAGGTCGGTCAGCAGCAGGCCGAACAAACGGTGCCAGTCACGCAGTGCTTGCCCTTCGCCGGCCATCGAACGCCCCTCACGACCCGCGGTGT
>DAIDJG010000446.1 GCA_027451445.1 Singulisphaera sp. | reverse complement strand
GCCAGTTGCAGCGCAGTGACCAGATAGTCGTACGCCGCCCGACCCGCGCGAGGATCGATCTGGCCCGGCGGAACTTCGGCGACGTTTTGTTCAGACCCTTCCAGGCAAGGGATCACGCGGGCCGACGGCTCGGCTTCCTGCGGGTCGCGGATTTCCCGGACCACGGCGTGACCACCCACGGACGCCAGCGCACGCTCGAGGACCGGCTTACTGCCGACAATAAACGGACGAGCCAGAGTTCGCAGGGGGGAATCGCCCCAGGCGCGGGCGATCACTTCGGGACCCACGCCGGCCACATCACCGAGCGTCAATGCCACGAGCGGCCTGTCATCGCGCGGATTCACGAGCGCTCCTCCATGGTCGAGTCACAAAAACAGCGATCGGTGCGTTGTCGAAGGCGCCAGCGGTCAATGCGTGGCAATCCGCTTCGGAGGCATCGTCGTTGGATGATCGTCCGGCAGGGTCTGGGCCGACACGGTTTCCGACTTCGGCAGCGCGACGCGGCGCGACGTACCCTCATCGCCGGTGCCTCCACAGCCCGCCAGTCCAATCAGCGCCAGCAGCATTGAACCGGCGAGGAGAAGGCGCCGAAAGTCGCCAGCACGGTCGGCTCGCATGTCCCCCAGAGTCTCGAGCTCCATCACGCCTCCGCACCAGTTTCGGTTTGAGCAACGGACTTCTCCTCATTATTCCCGCCACACGCCGCGCCTGTCGAGGCGAATGCCGGGGCTTTCCGGTCCGAGCATGAACCTCATCCGCGATTTACCTGCATGAGATCGGCTGAGATTGTCGCGTTGATTTCGCCGCGATGATCAACGGTATGGCCTTCGCAGACTGCCCGAACTTTATGCATCGCCGGTATCTCCAGTATCTGTATCGTGTGTGGTGAGCGCCATCCGCCGGGGAACGGAGATGCGAGGGTTCGGATTCTCAGGAACGAACTTGGCAAAGTAAAATCATACGGAACAATTGTGACTGTAACACGGCTACCGGAGCCGTTTCCCCGTCGCACCCGATGCGATTCATCCGGACCGGTGCGACGGGCAAACCGTCGTGGGAAGCACCCCGGCAGCCGTGCTGCAGACACGAGAAATATCCCGATTGCCCTCGTCTAACCCTATCAAGTCCTAACGGAATGGAAGATGCGAGATGCAAGATGGCGGACGACGGCTTATGGACTATTGCAAGAGCCGAGAGAAGGCTCTCACCGCACTTTCGGCATCTGCCATCTGCCATTTGCCATTCGTCATTGAGTTAGGGTTTCTATGGATTACCTTGGGCGAGACATCCCCAAGTCATTGAGGACGTGCACGCTGCCCCCCATGAGAGCTCAACTCTCGCTCCGTGTGGCCATCGTGGTCGTCGCGGTCGTGGCCTTACTCCTGTCCATGCTTCGGCCGATGACCTAGACCGAGGCAATCCGCTGGGCGGTCACTTTGGCCAGGCGGCATAACCCGCCACCGGATATGGATCGAGCCCAGATCGCCGTCTGGTCGATGAAGGATTACACGGTCGTTTTCATCCTGGATCCGTCGGGATTGGGGTACGCTGTGAACACCGGGTGGTGGTCATCGACCCTTTCAAACGTTGGGCGCCATTACGGTGGTCTTCCGAACGGGCGGCACTACGTCTTCCATTCCGGCGAGGTCCTGCGGACGGATTGATTTCCCGGACCCACACCGGAAAACTCACCTGATGAATGACCGGAACCTCGCAGTCGTCTGGCAACTGAACCCAGAACCCATCGACCTCAGATGGATCTACGTCGGTGCCAAGGTGGTCTTGCTTTGTCGCATCGAGGGCCGAACCTACGACGTTGGCGCAGAGGTTGACGCTGTCGATGGCGACACGATCCGGGTGCTGGTCGACGTTCTTACCGCCGGTACTCCCGAGGGCGAACGGATGGACGAATGGCCGGCGCCCCTGGACGACCACCACCCGCTGTCGGTAGCGATGGCCGATAAGCCGTTCGTGTTGACGAAAGCCCATGTGTTCCTGGCGGATTAGCGAATCCGCCAAGTCACCGAGGGTCTGCACTGCGGGGTCCCGATGATGGCCTTGAACGATGACGCGAAGCGATCCAGTTCTCGCGTGTCTCACGGTAGCGGTGTCGTGGGCATTGGCAACATGCTGACCATGTGGGCCTATCGCCAATACCGTTCAAATAGTGCTAAGAGCCTATCCCAGTAGGCCCCCCGGACCCTGATTTTTCCGGCCTATGACGTGCCTACTGAGATAGGCTCTAAGACGTTTGAGAACAGTGGGATGGGTTTCATGTCGAGGCGAGGGCGTATTCCAAACACCTCTCCCCTTGTGGGAGAGGTCGGACGCACAGCGGCCGGGTGAGGGGTGCCGGGTGACCGCCTCGCGTACTCCCTCACCCCTCACCCCGCCGCTGTGCGGCGTCCCTCTCCCACAAGGGGAGAGGGGTGATACAAGGCGATGCGTCGCTTCAAGCTACGACTCGTTGAACGGTATTGG
>DAIDJG010000445.1 GCA_027451445.1 Singulisphaera sp. | reverse complement strand
GCTGCCGGGATGGCCCGTGTGCGCACCATCGAGCAGGTTGCCGTAGATGTCGGAAATGCCCGCCGGGGACGTCCCCACCACGGTGATGATGTACGATCGGTGCGGATTCAGGTTGGCGGCGAGCAGTAGCAATACGTCGTTCGTCGACGGGGTGTACGCTACGGCCTTCACGGCGATCGGGCGCCGGCCAGAAACCGTGGGGTCAGACTAGGGAAATAGGGATTTTACTTGAAAATATCCCTATTTCCCTAGTCTGACCCCAGAGCCCGCACGAACGGCTGTCTTCCCGCCGACGTATGGGACTTGAACTCCGCCAACACGGCTATGGCTCATTACGCAGCGTTCCCGACTGCACTTCCGCGCACGCTCATCGCGACGTGCAGCCACGCCGGCGATCTCATTCTTGACCCGTTCGCTGGCTCTGGAACAACGTGCGTCGTCGCTAAGGAATTGGGACGTCGCAGCATCGGGATCGAACTCAACCCGGAATATGCGAAGTCTGCGCTCGCTGCTGTGGAGACGATCGCGTCGACTCAAGTCGCATGAGTACCGTCGTGAGGCTCTGGCGGGATACACGCTGGCCGGCGGGTTGAAGCGGCTGTTTCGGAACCAGTGAGCCGGAAGGGGCCGAAGGGGCAAGAGGAATTCTGGCCAGGCATGAAATCAGGGTAGATTATGAAGAGTCCGTGGATTCCCGTGCCTCCATTCTGATACGTTAAGTGCGACTCAGTTTCACTAATCTAATTAATCGCTCTATATTTGGTGGGTGGCCGGTATTCCGCTCGCCACCCTCGAGAGGGGCGACTCGGAAGGGCGCAGCCATGAATTGATCACCGCCGCCACGCTCATCGACGTCCGCCGCCAGCATCCGCGGAGGATCGGGGTCTGCTAGGGCAATAGGGAGATTCCTTTGAGAATCCCGATTGCCATACTCAGACCGCAGAGCCTGCGCTCAAGCCGGAGTCCGGGAAAAACCAAAAACCAAGCTTGATCCCTCCCTTTTCTGCGCATGCTCCGGTGTCGTCGACCGAAGGTGCTTCGGCGTAGTCGGACCGACGCGCGCAAGGTGAGTGACGGATCAGCTTCCTACCACAAGGTGTACCCGCCATCGATCACGAGAGCCGCGCCGGTCATGTAGCGCGAGGCGTCACTGGCCAGGTACACCGCGAGCGGCCCGAGATCCTCCGGCTGACCGAAATCGCCCAGCGGGATGTTGGCGCGGAACCGCTCGATCACCTCCGGATGAATGCCGGACCAGCGCTTGTTCGCGTCCGTCATGAAGCCGCCCGGCAGGATGGCGTTGACCGTGATCCTGTGGACCGCCCAGTCGGCCGCGACGGCTCGGGTGAACTGAAGCATCGCCCCCTTCGCCGTCTCGTAGTGCCGGCCCGTGATGCCCCGCCCCGCGACCAGGGCATTGATCGACGCGATGTTGATGACCCGTCCCCCCTGGCCCCGCTCGATCATCGCGGCGCCGAGCCACCTCGTGCACACCATGCAGCTCGTGAGATTCAGGTCGATCAGCTCACGCCACTTGTCGAGCGGCATCGATTCCGTCGGAATGTTCTCACGCCGGCCGCCCACGTTGTTGATCAGGATGTCGATCGGGCCGTGACGTTCCAGGGCCGACTGACACGCGCGCTCGCAATCGGCGGGGACGCTCATGTCCGCCGCGATGGTCCAGGCCTGCCGGCCCAGGGCGCGGATGTCGCCGGCCGTCTGCTCCAGGCTGGCTGGATCTCGGCCGACGAGGATCACGTCGGCACCGGCATCGGCGATCGCGACCGCCATTTCCCGCCCCAGGCCGCGACTGCCGCCGGTAATGAAGAGGCGCTTTCCCGTCAATTTGAACCGGTCAATCACGCTCATGGCGTCGCCAGTCTCCCTTGCGAATCTCCGGGTCTGGGCCAGCTTGCTGGCATACCGGCGGGGCAGTCCGGTGGCTACGATGCCGCCGAGGCCCGTTGAGTACCGACCCGAGGCGAACTCGGTTACCAATCACGTCGCTACAAGCGTAGCCCGAAGCCAGGCAGCCTTGAATCCGTTGACCGAGCGGATCGCGGAGGACCGTTAGGCGCTCGTCGACGTCCTGGTGGGGAGCCTGTTGCGACGGACATAGGATAACGAAGTCGGATCGACCTCGGAATCGCGGACCGAAGCGCGCAAGACCGCTCCAGGGCCAAGCCTGGGGACGATGTTCCAAACGGTGACGGTTCGACGCGCCGCGAACGGCGTGCGCTGCATGCGGGGGATGCACCATCTGTTCCCCTCGTGGGCACTCAGGGACCAAACTCACCCGAGAATCTGCAGGTCCACTTCACCGGCCATACGCGCAATACCGTCCAACTAGAGCGCTTAACGGTTGGGTTGCACACGATCAGCCAACGACGGTCCCCCGCTCTAGATCATCCCAGACTTCTGGACGCGCCTTAACGTTACGGACGTGGGTAAAGCATCCTCCCTCCCCCCATCGTGGGGGAGGGCTGGGGTGGGGGGGCCGTCGCACGGTTACTGGTTGCCCGGAACCCCCCACCCCAACCCTCCCCCACAAGGGGGGAGGGAGTTCTGATGCTTCTGTGTTTT
>DAIDJG010000444.1 GCA_027451445.1 Singulisphaera sp. | reverse complement strand
AGCTTATGTATGGGGCGGCATCGAGCTTAATCGGTGGTACGACGTCCGGCTGGCAATCCGAGGACAGGAGTATCGGTATTTCTTGGATGGACAACTCCTTCTCTTTGGTCAAGATGAACGCTTCACGAAGGGCCAAATCGGGTTCATGACCTGGGTCACAACCGCGCGCTTCCGGAACGTTCGCGTTGCGACGCCGGAGGGAACCGTATTGCTGGACGGGTTCCCCGAACTGCCGAATTGATCGTCCTCAGAGCCACGTCAGCCCGCGCGCCCTCGTCCCCGCGTCGTCGCCAGGACGACCAACGCCGCGACGGACACGACGGTGAAATGACTTAACGTAACCACCAACGGTCCCGTCCAGTCCTCCGACTGTCGGCCGATCGCCGTCAAATCGTCGATGGGAAGCAGGCGTTCGAGAGCCTTTTGACCCCAGTAGACGCTGATAAGTCCTTCGGCAAGAATTCGCGCGACGCCGCTCAACGGAACGATCACGCCTCCGAGGACGATCTGCGGGATGACCACGCTCGGCACGAGCGCGGTGGCGACTTCCTCGGACCGTGCAACCGCCGAGATCAAGAGTCCGCTCGCCGTCCCGGCCGCCGCGAGCGCAATGAGCGTCACGCACTGGAATGCCGCGGACCCCGGAAAGCGGCACCACGTCCAGATGATCCCGAAGAGCAGGACGGCTTGAACCACGCTAAACGCGCACAGGACCAGTAACTTGGAGACGAAGTAGGCGCTCACCCTCAAATTGAAGTTTCGCTCCCTGAGAAAGATGACCCGCTCCTTGACGAGCTCCTTGGCCGCCGTGTTGCACCCGAACCAGTAGGACGAGACACCCAAGAGAAACAACAAACGTATGCTGCGATCGACGCGTTCGGCGGCGTGCGATTCATCGTCGATCCGTCCGAAGACCAGGCAAAGCAACGCGGCGACCAGCAGGCATTGGCCGAGCATTGCCACCAGCGCCTGGCGGTCGCCGTTCCAGATCGAGAGATAGCGCCGGACCAGGATCGACGCCTGGCGCAAAGCGCTCGGCTTCTTGCGCGCGGAGGCGTCCTGCTCGTGCCTGGCTGGAGCCGCGTTCGCGGTCCCAGTCATTCGGTCGATGACATAACGTTGGTAGTAAGGCGTGGACCGGAACCGCGCCTGCCAGGACGCCGGCGTGTAGCCGGCGAGCCGCCGGTAAACCTCGCCCAGCCGAGGAACCTTGAAGTACGACTTCGCTTCGTCGGGTGTGCCCACGAACGCAAGCCGGCCCCCTTCGGCGAGGATCACGACCAGGTGACACGACGCCTCCACGTTCGCGAGGTTGTGCGTGACGCAGACCACGGTCTTACCGCCGTCAGCGACTTCCCGGAACAGCTCCATGATCTCGCGGTCGGTCTGCTCGTCGAGGCCGGAGGTCACTTCGTCGAGGAACAGCAGGCTGGGCTGGGCAACGAGCTCGTTTGCGAGGCTTGCACGCTTCAACTCGCCGCCGCTCAGTTGGCGGATCAGCGTCTCGCGCCGTTTCGTCAAACCGACGACGCGCAGGATCTCGGACACACTCGCGTCGATCTCCTGACGCGACAGGTCGGGCGGTAGCCGTAACTCCGCCGTATACCGGAGCGCTGCGCCGACCGCGAGGGAGTCGTGCAAAACATCCTTCTGCGGGACGACGGCGATATCCTGCTTGAGCGCCTCGAACGCGTCATAAAGGTCTTCACCGTTGACCATGACGTTTCCCGCGTCCGGTGCGTGCCGCCCGCTGAGCGTGCTGAGCAGCGTGGACTTGCCGGAGCCACTCGGGCCGAGCAGGCACACAAATTCCCGAGGACGAATGACGAGACTGATTTCGTCGAGCAGGGTCAACGCATTGCCGGATGTGCGATCGTTGACGACGCGTTTCACGCCCTGGGCGATCAGCTCGATGTTGTTCGAGCGCGACGTGCTCTCGAGTGCAGTGCCGTCAAAAACCAGCGAAAACGGACCAACGTCGATCCGATCACCGGGTTTCAGCGGAACTGGACGCGTCAGCCTGAGTCCATTGAGGAACGTTCCGTTGGAACTACCGAGGTCCGTAATGACGACGTTGCCGCTGTCTACCGACAGCCTGGCGTGTTGCCGGGAGACGTGCGGATGGTCGAGCGGAAAGCGAACCGCCGCGGAATCCCGGCCGATGATTCCGCCGGCCCCCACCACAAATCTTTGACTCGGCAGGGAACCCCGCAACAGCGACAGGTGGTACGAGTCGGCTTGAACGGTTTCACCGAAACGATCGCTCGGCGGTGTCTGTTCGAGCGCGAGGATCTCAATGGTCGGCCCGGTAAAACCAAGGCGAATCGTGTCGCCCAGCGCAAGCGGTGCCGACTGCTCGATCGGCACACCGTTGAGGAGCGTTTTATTGTTCCGACTCAAATGCACAAGCGCAAATCCTTTTGCTGCCGGCTCGATGCGCGCGTGAAGACCCGAGACCTTCGGAAAGAGGATTGGATCGATGACGACTTCGCACTCAGGACTCCGGCCAAGGTGGATTTGATCGCCGGAACTCTCCAACGTCACCGGCTCTCCGTCGGCCGCTCCACCCCCGAGCCTGAACTGAACGCGCATTTGGATGGTGCCTCAAGATTCATTGGCGGTGCGCCGTCCCACGAACGTTTCCTCGTCCCACCGCAAGCGTCTCATCCGAAGCAATCCGTTGGCGACGCGAAATCCCCAAGAAATTGGCGCCGACGCCCCTTGAGACCAAAGGCGAGGAACCAACGCCACGCCGGGAATATAGGGGACTCCCATTGGATTTCTTTATCGCGCGATTTACCTTACTCCCAGGCGACTCGTCGAGGCAACAGCGCGGCAGCAGCTCGATTTCGAGGCTCCTCGTTGAACACAGCCATGCGCGACTGACGATTGGGTGGCGTACGCAATTCGGAAAGGCAACGGTAAGAGATCGGTGTGTTTTCGAATCGCGATCGTTCTCACTAAAGCTTAGTTCTTCAGGCACTTACGACAAGAAGCCAGCATCCTGCCGGAAAAAATCAGGTTTTCGCGACAGCTTTAACTCGGACCGGACCTTTCCTTTTCAGTAATGTTTCGTCGACACCGCCCCGGGAGCTCGACCGATGAATGCTGACCCCGCGCAGCACC
This sequence comes from Singulisphaera sp., assembly GCA_027451445.1. Lineage (GTDB taxonomy): Bacteria > Planctomycetota > Planctomycetia > Isosphaerales > Isosphaeraceae > DAIDJG01. Next base: position 3,616 of record DAIDJG010000444.1, on the reverse strand, counting down.
CGACCGATCAGACGTTGCACGCCTTTAGCCTCGGCAAGCTCGCCGACGCGTCCGTCGAGGTTGTGAACGCCCATTTGGAGCAGTGCGCGGTGTGCCGCAAGCGGGTTGCCGGGATGTCGTCCGATAGTTTCCTCGACCGGGTCCGGGTTGCGCAGAACCCCGCAGGCGCGAATCGCTCGGCTCCGGGCACTTCGCGGCCTGTGCCCTCGTCTGCCGACCCCGGTCACACATCGACGCTGCCACCTGATCTGGCCGATCACCCCGACTATCAGATCGTCCGCGAGCTCGGCCGAGGCGGCATGGGGGTGGTTTACCTCGCCCACAACCGGCTGATGGGACGCGACGAGGTCCTCAAGGTCGTCAGCAAGCACATGCTCGACCGCAAGAACGTGCTCGAACGGTTCCTCCGCGAGATCCGCGCCGCGGCGCAACGCCATCACGCCAACGTCGTCAACGCGTACTCCGCGTTTCGAAGCGGGGAGAGCATCGTTTTCGCCATGGAATATGTCGACGGGGTCGATCTGGCCAAGATGGTCAAGACCAAGGGGCCGCTGCCCGTCGCGCACGCATGCTATTTCACTTACCAGGTTGCCCTGGGGCTCCAGCACGCCCACGAGCAAGGACTGGTCCACCGCGACATCAAGCCCGCCAACCTGATGCTCGCCCGCTCGGGGAAGAAGGCGACCGTCAAGGTGCTCGACTTCGGCCTCGCCAAGGCGACCCGCGAACAGTCCGCCGATAGCGCGCTGACGCGCGAGGGGCAGATGCTCGGCACCCCCGAATGCATCGCCCCCGAGCAGATCCGCGACGCCCAGTCGGCCGACATCCGCGCCGACATCTACAGCCTCGGGTGCACTCTCTACTACCTACTGACGGGCGGGCCGCCCTTCCGCGCCGAGAATCTCTGGGACCTCTATCAATCCCACTTCTCGATGGAGGCGGACCCCTTGAACCTGGTGCGCCCCGAGGTCCCCGCCGAGTTGGCAGCCCTGGTGGCCAAGATGATGGCGAAGGAGCCGGAGCGGCGGTTCCAGACGCCGGCGGAGGTCGCGCAGGCCCTGCTGCCGTTTTTCAAGGACGGTTCTGCGAAGCCCGCGCCCACGCGGACGGACGTGTCCACGGCGGGCGGAGCAGTGATGCGAGAGAATCCGGTTCCGATCAAACAAGTCACCACTCCATCTCCGAAGCCGGCCGCCGCAACAGCGGAAACGCGCTGGGAGAGCCTGATCGAGTTCAAGGAGACGGAGCGTCCGCCCATCGTTCCGGCCATGACCGCGCCTGCGTCTTCGAGGCATAAAGCCCGGCCAAGCGCGCAGGTCGCGATCGCAGCCCTCGTCTTGGGAATCGTTGCCCTGGGAGCGATAGTGATCACAATCAAGGCTAAGGATGGGACGGTGGTCACCATTAAGACGGACGACCACGACGAGGTGGTGATTCAACATGATGTACCGTCCGCCGCCTCGCCGAAGGCCATCCCGAAACCCGACATAGAGAGGGACCCCGGCAATACGCCAGAGGAATTGGGCCAGGTGCCGCCAAGCAAAATCGACGAGGCCCCTGCCGCGAACGTTCGCGATCTGCTCAAAGAGGGGACGGTCTGGAAAGGTCTCTCCACGTATCTCGAGCCAGAAGGGGTCTACCCGGATTTTGTTACGGAGCTGTCCATTACTCATCGAGAGGGAGACCACTTCGAAGGTGTCTATGCCGCGGATCGAGGACAGCACACGTGTTCGGTGCGGGGTAGCATCAAGAACGGCAAGATCATTTGGGAAAAAACGAAGGGTATCGTCGGCGACATGCGGAAGGTTGGCGATGTGAATTGGGATGGCTCCATTGTCGACGATCGGATTGACATCCACGGGTCGTACCAGGCCGGCAACGGTTCTCTTCACCATGTGAGAGGATTCTTTCTGCTTCAAAACGACCGTCCAAAACCTCTCCCAAAGCCAGTCGGCGCAGGCACGCTTCTGAGTCCGGGGACGGTCTGGAAGGGCTTCGCAAGCTACGATTTTCCGGCCGACTATCCCAAAGACATGGTCATCGAATTGATTATCAATGAACGCTCCCAGGACACGTTCAAGGCAACGTATCGGGGGGACAGGGGTCGAGTTGTGTGTGAAATGAATGGAGTCGTCAACGACGGCGCGTTCGAAATGAGAGTCTCTGAAAGAGAAACCGGCGTTGTCGACTTTGCGGACCGGCCGATCACGGGGGTGATCGTTGGAGATCGCATCGACTGCGAGCTAACGCATACCACGTTCAAGGGCCAGCCTGCTCACTGTAAGGCGATGTTCATACTCAACGCTGGGACCGGAGGGAAATCGAAACCGCTGGAAGTAGAAGCAAGTCGAGGTGACAACCGTGGAGCGGCCATTGACGACGATCGGTTCCAGCAGGGCACATACTGGAAAGGAATCTTTAGTCGGCTTGACGGCTCCGATTGGGGGAACGTTCGCACATTCGAGTTTCGAGTCACAAAGCGCCAGGGAACCGAATTTGAGGGAATCTATTCAGATATGAAGAAGACGTTTTCTATTGCCTTTCACGGGAACCGAGTCGGCGACACCATCACCTGGGCGATGACGGATGTGGTTTCCGGCGTTCTCACCCGTGCACATCAGGTCAAGTTCGAGGGTACGATTAAGGATGGCCGGATTGATCCAACGTTGGGTTGGACGCTACCCGATGGGGAATGTCGCAAATACAAGGGTTTCTTTCTCTGTGCCGACAAATCTGGTGATATTTATCCTGAAAAAGCGGATGACATACATCCGGTGGCAATGCTCCCCGGGGCGGGCCGAACGCCCGATCCGGTGCCCGCGGGAAGTGTTTGGTGTGGAATCGCAGCACACTCCGCCCCGAAGGAGTCCGTGGGAGATTTCGCCATCGTCATCAAAATCAAAACTCGTGTCGGGAATGCCTTTACCGGCACCTATGGCTTTGGAGACGATCAACGAAAGACTAACCCGATGATCCTCGATGTGAATGGGACAATCGAGGGAGAGTCGATTGAGTATACAGTCACCGGACCCGTCGAATATGGGGGCACTCGACTCAAAGGCGTAGTCCGCGGCGACCGGATCGACCTCGACTTCAATTACGTAACAAACAAGGGACAAGCGGCGCGCGGTAAGGCGATCTATATCCGTAACGCCGGAACCGCCATGGAGCCGAGCTAGTGCTCGCTACCGTTGAATCGTGTGCATTTGATGGACTTCGGATGATCACCCTACGCCTCTTTGCAAGCGGGAAAACCTCGTTCCCCTCTTGCGAAGGAGACCGGAACCGAGCTCTGAGTCACGCAACACTGTCGTGAACTACAGACCATTATTCCCGATCAAGGATCGTTGCGATGGCACACCGACCCACGACCGAGCCAGCGCCTGCTCCCGTCGACCGTTCCGCCACCTTGATCGAGACCGAGGAGGACGTCCGTCAGGCCTTGATGGCCAGCCTCGGGAGCCAAACACCACCGGTCCCGATACCCTCCATTCGGGTCGCTCCACCCAAGGTTGACGAGGGCCGTCCCGCCATGCTCTATCGACCCTCAGCGCGCCCGCCGGTCCCGATCCTGACCGTGTTCGACGATGGCAAGATGGACGGTGAGATCATCCGT
>DAIDJG010000443.1 GCA_027451445.1 Singulisphaera sp. | reverse complement strand
TGATGGGACTTTTCCTTCGCCCAATCGGCCGCTTCCTCCAGCTTCTCGCCCACCTTGTGACCTGCTTTGGTCGCGGCCTCGGCAATCATATGGCCAGTCTGCTCAGCCTTATCTTTGAAGGTTTCGGCCATGGTCCTTCTCCTTATCCTGGGTCAGGATCTGAAATCGTTCGCCTTGCGGCGAAACACCGCTACTTCAACAAATGATGCAACGCGTATGCCAATGCACACAACCTACCGGTCGCCGTGGGACACTGGCCCCCTGTCTCGCCCCCAGGGCAGTTAACGGCTATCATGAAGTCTGCCTATTCTGCCCAGGGAGCCCGACCGTACGATGCTTTTCGTCTTACGCCTTTTGCTTGCCCAGACGATCGTCCACCCACTGGAGGGCATCGCTCAAAACGACTGGATTCAACTCCTCCGTCGTGAACGGTTTCGTATCAACCCGCTCTGGTGGCCTCGGTCCGCGTGGTTATCGGCCATGAGTGTCTGGAACGCGGCGGCTGCGCAGCGGGTCGAAGCGCGTTTTGGAGCGCAGATCAATGCGACCCGCGTGGAGGCGCCCGTTTTCGTGCTGGGCCACTACCGCAGTGGGACAACACACCTCCATGAGCTCCTCGCGCACGACCCGCGGTATGCGTCACCGAACCGTTACCAGACGTTCAATCCTTCGACGTTCCTGGGCACGGAGTCGTGGCTCGGCCCGCTCGTCGAGCCGTTCATGCTCCCTCGGCGCGTGCAGGAGGACGAGGTCGCGTACATGGTCGCGACCCAGCTCTCTCCTTACATGGACTGGTGCTTTCCCAACAGTCGGAACGGCTACGAACGCTACCTCACGTTCCGCGGCGCCGATCCCGAGGAAGTCGCGGCATGGTCGGCAGCCGTCGTGCGATTCCTCAAGAGCCTCACGCTCAAATACCAACGCCCGCTGATCCTCAAATCGCCGCCCCACACGGCGAGAGTGCGTCTGCTCCTCAAGCTCTTCCCCGACGCCCGCTTCATCCACATTCGGCGCAATCCTTACGCCGTCTTTGTCTCGACCATCGGTCTCTTGAAGTCGATTCGGCCCGTTTTCGGATTCCAACTCGGTCCGAAAACGACCGACGTCGACTACGTGCTCAGAACCTACCGGACCATGTACGAAGCGTATTTCGCCGACCGCGAGCTGGTACCCCCCGGCCAACTGGTTGAGATTGCCTACGAGGATCTGGACCGCGACCCGATCGGGCAGCTTCGTATGCTCTATGGCACGTTGGCGCTCGGTGATTTCGAGGTTGTCCGTCCAGCTCTCGAAACTTACCTGGCGTCGCTGGGAACCTATCAGAAAGGTCGCTACCGGCCGCTCGACGATGCGACTCGCGGCAAAGTTGCGGAGGCGTGCGCGCAGTGTTTCGAGGCGTGGGGGTACCCGCGCTGAGCGCACCGCGGAGGGAGCTTACGCCGATCAAGATTCCGTCGCGTTACCTTTCAGCTCGGCTTCCAACGCCTTGGCCAGCACGCCGACGCCTGGCTCCCGCAGGATTGAGGCGTGGTCACCGGGGATTGCGTGGACCGTCACGTCCGACGCGAGCGGTCCCCAGCCCATCGTGGCGTCGCCAGCGCTCGCCGCGCCGGCACGGAAGAGGACGATTCGACCAGGGTAATGTTGAGGGGTGTACCTGGCGGCCGCCAGCAAGTTGGTGCGGAGCACGTTCCACAGTCGCCGCACCGGTTCCGGACCGATCTCTCGGTGGTAAACTTCATCGAGTTTGAACAATTTCAGGACGTGTGCACGCTGTTCGTCGGGTCCGAGCCCTCGAAGGTGTCGGAGCAAGCGCCGAGGCTGGAACCAGACTCCCGAAGCCATCTGAGCAAAGAGGCCGAGCAAGACAGCCGCGTCCTCAACAGTCGGCCCGTCGGAGGTCTCCGTTCCCTCCCGGAAAAGGTCGAGTGCGGCGGCTTCTTGCGCGAGGTCGTGGAGCGGACGGACGGCGTCGGCAAGGGGAATCGGTGCATGGCTGTCGAAGAGGGCAAGCGTGGCGACTTCGTGACCTTGTGCGTGAAGTTGCTGGGCCATTTCGAAGGCAACGATCCCACCCAACGACCAACCGCCGAGGTGGTACGGCCCATCGGGCTGCGTCTCGCGCAGGGCGTTGACGTAGCTGGCCGCCATGTCCTCGAGCCGACGGACGGGTACGGTGCCCTGTTCGAGACCGGCGGCCTGGAAAGCGTGGAACGGACGATCGGAACCAAGGCGCTGAGCGAGTTCCAGGAAGCAGTAGACGATTCCACCGGCCGGATGGATGCAGAAGAACGGCGGTTGTTGTCCGAGGGGTTGGAGTGTCGCCAACGGTGTCCAGGGCTGAGCGGATTCGCGCACGCGAGCGGCCAGGTCGGCCACGGTCGCCCCGAGGAAGAGGCTCGCGAGCGGAATGGGACGGCCGAACGTTTCCTCGACGCGAGCCAGGAGGCGCACCGCGAGGAGCGAATGGCCGCCGAGGTCGAAGAAGCTCTCCGTGACACCAATCGGCCGAACGCCAAGCAACTCCTCCCAGAGTTCCACCAGCTTCAGCTCGACATCGTCGCGAGCCGCAACGACCACGCGCCCCGATTCCACGCGATCGGGAGCGGGGAGTGCCTTGCGATCCACTTTGCCCGAGGCCGTCAAGGGCAACGATTCGAGAAGGGTGAACGTTGCGGGAATCATGTGTTTGGGCAGGCGGTCACGCAGGAACTCCCGCAGGTCGGCGGCCGCCAGAGTGCGCTCCGAAAGCGCGACGATGTACGCGTCGAGACGGTTGTTGCCCCCTTCGCCAGAGCGGACCACCACCGAGGCAGCGCGCACGCCGGGGCACTCGAGCAGCGCCGATTCGATCTCACCGGGCTCGACTCGAAATCCGCTGATCTTCGCCTGGTGATCGATGCGGCCGAGGAACACCAACTCACCGTCCGCACGCCAGAGGGCACGGTCACCCGTGCGGAAAAGCCGAGCGCCCGGCTCGCATCCGAAGGGGTCGGGGAGGAACTTTTCCGCCGTGGTCGCGGGACGTGCGAGATAGCCTCGGCTCACCCCGGCCCCGCCGATGTACAGCTCACCGGGAAGGCCGATCGGCAAGGGCTGAAGGTGCTGATCGAGTACGTACACCCTTGCGTTGGTGATCGGCCGGCCGATCGGCAAGTCGGAGCGCGCGTCCCAATCGGCCGACGGCTCATGGGCGGTCGCGATGACGGTAGTCTCTGTCGGCCCGTACGTGTTCAGCCACCGCACGCGTCCCGCCGTGAGCTCCCGCCACAGGGAGAGGGTCGCGGGCAGCGCTTTCTCACCCCCGACGATGACCAGGCGGAGCGTTCCGCCCGGCGAACGGCCGAGGCGCGAGAGGCGATCGACCCAAGCGTGCCAGTAGGCGGTCGGCAGGTCGAGAACGCTGATACGCTCGCGCTCGATCCAGTCCGTGAAGGTCACGGGGTCGAGCACGCTGTCATCGGGCCGCAGGACTAATGTGGCCCCCGTGATCCAGGTCGGAAAGATCTCCTCGACCGAGATATCGAAACTCAGGGGAGCGAACTGGAGGACCCGGTCCGACGGCCGGAGGTCGAAGAGTCGAACGGCCGTGACGTTGTGATTCACGAGGGCCCGATGCGGTACGACCACCCCGCGCGGCGTTCCGGTCGAACCCGACGTGTAGATCACATAAGCGGCGTTGGAGGGGGAGACTTCACCTTCGAGATTCTCGGCTGCGAATGAATTCCAATCCGCATCAATGCAGACGAGCTCGACGGCCAGCTCCGCTAACGCGTCGCTGAGTGCGGCTCGCGTCAGCACAATGTTGACGGTTGCGTCCTTCAATGTCGCGGCGAGCCGCGCTTTCGGCTCGGACGGATCGAGCGGCAGGTAGGCACCGTCGGCCTTGAGGATTGCGAGCAAACCCACGGCCATCTCGATTGAGCGATCGATGCAGAGGCCGACCCTGACTTCCGGTCCCACTCCAAGATGCTTGAGGTTGCGGGCGAGCTGGTTGGCGCGTGCGTTGAGTTCTTGGTAGGTGAGCTGTCGGTCCGCGTGAATGAGTGCGACGGCGTGGGGTGTGCGCTTTACCTGCGATTCGATCAGGCGATGGACGGGCCACGGGGTCTTTCCTGCGGACGGGGCGCTGGAAGCCCCACCCCCCCTAGCCCCCCCTTCCCAAGGGGGGGGAAAATGGGTAGTGGGGAACAGATTAAACTCCCCCCCTTGGGAAGGGGGGGCTAGGGGGGGTGGGGAGTCAGCGACCGCAAGTACAACCGTCTTGCCTTCCGCGCTCGTGAATCCCGGCCCCATTCCATTCCACTCTTCGAGGACCCGAACTCGCTCCGAATCACCCATCAGGGAGATCTCTGAGACCCGCCGATCCGGATGCACCACGACATCTTCAAGCAACGCCATGAAGTGGCCAAGCATTCGTTCAATCGTCGCATCATCAAAGAGGTCAGTGTTGTATTCGAGCGAGCCGATCGTCTCCTCGGCGAATTCCTCCACGGCAAGTGTCAAATCAAATTTGGCGGTTCCTGTCCCCTCGCCGGATTCGAAATGCGACAACGTCAACTCCTGGCGGGTGACGTCGGGCATGCGGTTGTTCTGGAGAACGAACATGACGTCGAAGAGCGGTGTGCGGCTTGGGTCGCGTGCGGGTTGCAAGGCTTCAACGAGCTTGTCGAAGGGAAGCTCCTGGTGCTCGAAAGCTCCCAACGCGGTCTCGCGAACCCGGCCGAGTAAGGTGCGGAACGTTGGGTCGTCCGAAAGGTCCGCACGGAGGGCGAGCATATTGACGAAGTAACCGATCAAGCCTTCCGCTTCGGGACGATTGCGGTTGGCGACGGGCACGCCGATCGCGAAATCGTCCTGGCCGCTGTAGCGATGCAAGAGAGTCTCGAACGCGGCGAGCAGCGTCATGAAGAGCGTGGCGCCCTCGTTGCGGCTCAAAGCGCGCAGGCTTGCCACGAGTTCGGGCGGAATCGTAAAGAACTGCGTATCGCCTCGCGCCGAGCGGATCGCAGGACGCGGACGATCGGTCGGCAGCTCGAGCGCAGGGAGATCCGCGAGCTGTTGCGACCAGTACGCGAGAAGCCGTTCAAGGTTCTCGCCACGGAGCCAGTCGCGTTGCCAAGCGGCGTAGTCAGCGTACTGGATCGAAGGCTCGGGCAAGGGAGAGGGCGTGCCGGTTCGGTAAGATTCGTAAAGAACCGCAAGCTCCTCGGCCGCGACGCCCATCGACCAGCCGTCGGTGACGATGTGGTGGAGCGTAAGGAGCATGATGTGGTCGGTTGGGCCCAGGCGAAGGAGCTGGGCTCGGGCGAGAGGACCTCGGGCGAGGTCAAAAGGTCGGCGGGCTTCGGCGGCGGCGAGCTGGCGGGCCTCGGCTTCGGCTGTAATGGGGCGGTTGTGGGAGAACGCGATCGTCTGCTCCCCACCCCCCCTAACCCCCCCTTCCCAAGGGGGGGAGTTATTAGGTTCCTCGCTCCGTGACAGGTCGATCGCCTCCAAGGGAGGAGCGAGCGCGGGAGCAATCACCTGAACCGCGCTCCCATCCACGACCGGAAACGTTGTGCGTAGCGACTCATGCCGGCGCAGGATCTCGTGAAAGCTGCGTTCCAAAGCCGCGACATCAAGTGGCCCCGTGATTCGCACGGCGCCTGGAACGTTGAACGTTGGCAGTCCGGGCGCCAATCGATCGAGGAACCAAAGTGCCTGTTGCGAGAACGAGAGCGGCAGCTCACCGTCGCGCGCAACGCGTGCGATCGGAGCCAGGATCTGACTCCCCTGCCCTGCGGCGTCGATGCGTTCCGCCAAACCGGCCACCGTCGGCGACTCGAAGAGTGAGCGCAGCGGAATCTCCGCGGGGAACGCCTGTCGGAGCCGCGAGACAACCTGCGCGGCCAGTAGCGAATGCCCTCCGAGCGCGAAGAAGTCGCTCCGCACGCCCACCTTTTCGATTCCGAGCACCTCACCCCAGATCGCCGCGACAGCCTCTTCCGTCGGCGTGCTCGGCGCAACGTATTCCGCATCCGAACCCGCGCCCCATTGGGGACTCGGCAAAGAGTCGACGTCGAGCTTGCCGTTTGGTGTCAGCGGCAAGGCATCGAGCACCACAAACGCTGACGGCACCATGTAGTCGGGCAACCCTTGCTTCAGCCTTGCGCGGAGGTCCGCACTCGAAGGAGTCTGCCCGTTTCTCGCAACGAGGTAGGCCGCAAGCCGCGTATCACCGTGTGGATCGGCCAACGCCACGACCGCCGCTTCGCGCAACTCCGGCTGACGCGCCAGGGCAGCCTCGATCTCACCGAGCTCGATCCGAAACCCGCGGATCTTCACCTGCCGGTCGGCGCGCCCCTGATACTCGATCTCGCCGTCACGACGGCGCCGGGCGAGGTCGCCGCTCCGATACAGGCGAGCCCCGGGCTCGCTCGCGAACGGATCGACCACAAAGCGCTCGGCGGTCAGTGCCGGGCGGAACAGATAACCCCGCGCTACGCCCTCGCCGCCCACATAGATTTCGCCCACCACGCCCGGAGGGACCGGCTGCATGTTCCGGTCGAGCAGGTAAAACCGCAGATCAGGAATCGGGCGGCCGATCGGACTAGAACCCGCGCAGGTTTCCAGGTCACTACGGACGATCGGACGGTAGGTCACATGGACCGTCGTTTCGGTGATCCCGTACATGTTCACAAGCTGCGGCCGGGCATCGCCGTGGCGGTCGAACCACGGGCGCAGGCTCTGAAGCTCCAGCGCTTCGCCGCCGAAGATGACCCAACGCAGCGACAGGTCGTCGACCCCCGCACTTTCGTCCGCACGAACGAGCTGCCGAAAGGCCGAGGGGGTCTGGTTCAAAACGGTGACTCGCTCCTGGCGCAGCAATTCGTGAAACGCTTCCGGCGATCGACTCACCCAGTAGGGCACCACCACGAGTCGTCCGCCGTAAAGCAAGGCGCCCCAGATCTCCCAGACCGAGAAATCAAAGGCAAAGGAATGAAAGAGCGTCCAAACGTCGCCCATGTTAAATCCGAACCAATGCTGGGTCGCGGTGAAGAGACGGACGACGTTGGCGTGCGTGACGGGCACTCCCTTGGGTGTGCCGGTCGAGCCGGACGTGTAGATGACGTAGGCCAGATGATCGGGCCTCACATCGGCGTCGAGATTCTCAGAATCCTCGGCAATGTCTTCGTCGAGTGCCACCACGTAAGCTTCGTGCGCTGGCAAACGGTCGATCAACGCCCGTTGCGCGAGGAGGATCCGCGCCCGGCAGTCGTTGAGCTGAAATCCCAGCCGCTCCGGCGGATGCACCGGGTCGAGCGGCACGTAGGCGCCGCCGGCCTTGAGGATCGCGAGCAGGCCGACGATCATCTCGACGGAGCGGTCCGCGTAGATGGCGACCAACGATTCGGGCTCGACGCCCAGGTGTCGGAGACGACGGGCCAGGCGGTTGGCCCGCGCGTTCAATTCGCGATAGGTCACGTGCTGACCTTCGAGGGTCAGGGCAATGGCCGTCGGGGCGTTCGCGGCCTGCTCCTCGAAAAGCTGGTGGAGGGCGCGCGAGGGGGCCCCGGACCGGGCTTGCAGCAAAGCGGCGAGCCTGGCGCGTTTCTGCTCCGGAGAGAGTGGGGCGCCCGGGCTCTTGGAATCATTCGTCTTAAGCATCGAGGCCGGACTCGAGTTGCGCGAGGAGGGCGTCGACTTCGTCGTCGGAAAGTCCATCGAGGTTGGCGCCGGGGGGGTTCGCTGTGTCGATCAAATCACGACGGTCCGCATCGGAGAGCATCGGAAGTGTGGCGATCGATTGATCCGGGTTCGCCACGATGCCCTCCAGTAGCGTTCGGAAATGGAGCAGCATCGCATCGATCGTCGGCGCATCGTAGAGGTCGGTGCTGTACTGGAGATGAAGCTCCAGCGAGGGGCCGACTTCCACCGCGAAGAGCGCGAGATCGAACTTGGCCATGCCGCTATCGGGTTCGAGCACGGTCATCGAGAGGCCGGGCGACTCCAGGGCCGGGAGCGGTGCGTTCTGGAGAGCGAAGAGAGCCTGGAACAAGGGAGAACGGGCCGGGTCACGCTCCGGGTGCAACAACGCGACGAGCTTCTCGAACGGCAGATCCTGGTGCGCGTATGCCCCCAGCGCCCGCTGCCGGACGCGTTTCAGGAGGGTCCGGAAATCGGGCTGTCGCGCCACATCGGAGCGGAGAACGAGCGTGTTGACGAAGAATCCGATCAGGTTGGCGACCTCGGACCGCGTCCGTCCCGCGATGGGCGACCCGACCGTGAAGTCGTCCTGCCCCGAGTACCGGTGCAGGAACACCTCGAACGCGGCCAGAAGCGTCATGTAGAGTGTCGCCTTTTCCTGGCGGCTGAGGTCGCGGACTTTTGCGACCAGCTCTTCACTAAGCCCGAGCACCCGTTCGTCGCCTCGTCCCGTGAGCGCGGCCGGACGAGGCCGATCCGTGGGGAGTTCCAGCACCGGAGCGCCTTCGAGCTGCGAGCGCCAGAAGTCGACCTGCGTCGCGAGGACGTCGCCCGAGAGCCAGTCGCGCTGCCACACGGCGTAGTCCGCGTATTGCAACGTGGGCTCGGGAAGCGACGACTCCTGACCCAGGACGTAGGCGTTGTAAAGGGCGGCGGATTCGAGGATGAGGATCCCCATCGACCACGCGTCGGTGACGATGTGGTGGATCGTCACGAGCGCCAGGTGCTCATTCGTGTCCAGTCTAAGCAACGCCGCGCGGATCAAGGGGCCGTGCGCGAGGTCGAACGGCCGACGCGCTTCCTCATTAGTGAGCCGGCGCGCCTCACCCTCGCGCTGCTCGGCGGGAACGCTTGAAAGGTCGGTGAGCGGCAGTTCGATCACGAGGCTGGGATGGATAACCTGCTCAGGCGAGCCGCCGGGCGCAGTGAACGTGGTGCGCAAGGCCTCGTGACGTCGGACGACTTCATTGAAAGCGCGCGTGAGCGCCTCGACGTTCAGCTCGCCACTCAGCCGGACAGCCACGGGAATGTTGTACGCGGGGCTGTTTGGCTCCAGTTGGTCGAGGAACCAGAGCCGTTGCTGTGCAAACGACGCAGGCACTGCACGTTCGCGGGACACCGGTACGATCGGCGGAACCGACGAGCCCGTGGCCTCGCGCATCATCTGCTCGACGATCCGCGAGAGCCCGGCGACCGTCGCCTCGTCCAGGAACTCGCGAAGCGACGGTTCGACCGCGAACGTGTCGCGAACGCGTGCGAGCACCTGGGTCGCCAGCAACGAATGGCCGCCGAGATCGAAGAAGTTGTCGTGGATGCCGACCCTCGGACGCCCGAGCAGCTCGCCCCAGAACTGCACGAGCGCTTCTTCGATCGGCCCGCGGGGCGGCACGTAGGCCTGGGACGACTCCGCGCGCGGTGGCGTGGGATCGGGGAGTGCCTTGCGATCGATCTTGCCGTTTGGCGTGAGCGGCAAGGCGTCGAGCGTGGTGAAAAACGTCGGCACCATGTATTCGGGGAGTGCGTCGCGAAGCCAGTCGCGCAGCTCCGACTCTCGGGGGCTTTGGCCCTCGCGCACCACGAGGTACGCCGCGAGTGCCTGCTCGCCCGTTGGGTCCTGTCGCGCGATGACCACCGCTTCGCGAACGAGCGGATGCCGCCGGAGATGAACCTCGATTTCGCCGAGCTCGATCCGGTAACCCCGGATCTTCACCTGATGATCGACGCGTCCGAGGCATTCGAACGTCCCGTCCGATCGTGCCCTGGCCAGGTCACCCGTGCGATAGACACGAGCCCCGGGGGTACGTGCAAACGGGTCGGGCAGGAACCGCTCGGCGGTCAACGCCGGACGCTTCAAGTAGCCGCGCGCCACGCCGGTGCCGCCAATGTACAGCTCGCCCGCGACACCCGGAGGTACAAGTTGACCATGAGCATCGAGCACATAAAGTTGCGTGTTGGCGATCGGCCGGCCAATGGTCACCGGACCCTCGCCCGCCTCGACTCGCGCCGCGGACGACCAGATCGTCGTCTCGGTCGGGCCATAGAGGTTCCAGAGCGCCTTGCCCTTGTCGAGCAGCCGATCCGCCAGGTCGCGAGGGAGCGATTCCCCGCCGCAAAGCATCGTCAACGCGGGCGAGCCGGCCCAGCCCCCTTCCAGGAGCATGCGCCAGGTCGCGGGAGTCGCCTGGAGAAACGTGATGCCCGAGCGCTCCAACGTCGACGCCAGCCGGATCCCGTCCGCGGCTACGTCGCGGCTGACCACCTCCAGCCGTGCCCCCACGATCAACGGGAGAAACATCTCCAACGCCGCGATGTCGAACGAAAGCGTCGTGACGGCGAGCAACGAATCGTTCTGGGTCATCGCCAACAGCGAACGCATCGAAAGCAGGAAGTTCGTCAGCGCTTTGTGCGGGATCTGGACGCCCTTCGGTGTGCCGGTCGAGCCCGACGTGTAGATCGCGTACGCGAGCTGATCGGGCCGCACGGCGACGTCCGGGTTCGTATCGGGATATGTTTCGAAACTCTCCCAGTCGGAATCGAGGCAGACGACCTCAGCCTCATCGACCGAGAG
>DAIDJG010000442.1 GCA_027451445.1 Singulisphaera sp. | reverse complement strand
CGCCCCTTCGATCCCAGAATCTGCAGGCCGAACCGCTGACCGGGCTCCTTCGGACGGGTTGTGGCGAAATGGGCCGTTGTGGCACGTCCTGAAAACCCGAACATCGCATCAACCCGGTCCCCTGCAAGCGGACCGATCCCCTCAGCACCATCACGTACCTGAGCACGGCCGACCGGCTTTCCAGCGTCCGACACGCGTGCAAAACACCACGCCGCGTCTCCCAGAAAGCCACGGTACAGGTCCATGAGGTGTGAGCCGAGCACCATCATGTCCTCGCCACCGCCTCGGCGGTCCTCCTTACCTCGACCCCGAATCTCAAGCACCTCGCCGATCGCTCCGCCGTCGATCAGTTCCTTCACTCGCTGATAGCGCGGGCTGTAGCGAGTCTGGTAGGCGATCGCGAGCTTGACGTGGCTCCGCTCGCATGCCGAGACGATCGCGTCGGCATCGGCGAGGGTCGGAGCAAACGGTTTCTCCGTAAACACGTGAATCCCGCGTTCCACGCAGGCGAGGATCATTTCACGATGGCAGTCGAGCCAACGCGGAGCTACGGCAACAAATTGCGGCTTCTCGCGGTCCAGCATCTCGCGATAGTCGGCGTACGCCTTGTCCAGACCGAGACGCTTCGCTGCGGCCGCCAGCCCCTTGGGATCCTCATCGGCCACGGCGACCAGATTCAACTTGGGTTGCTCCCGCAGCGCGAGATCGAGGCCGTGGCCGTAGTCGCCTCGGCCCGTCCGTCCGATCACCGCCGCGCGATAGGGGGGCTGAAACATGGCGTTACTCCTTCGAGCGAGCGGCCGGGACCGCAATCATGTCGAGCATCAGGCTTCGCCCTTCGAGTCCGACTCCGACCACCGCCGCTTTCGATGCCGCCGGAGGACGCGCAGGGTCGTAGTACTTCGGCCGCAGCTCGTTGAGTGCGCGGCTCGAATCCTCCTCGGACACGTAATAGGTTGCTTTGACCAGATGTCGCAGGTCGCTGCCCGCCTTTTCGATCGTCGATTTGAGCTCCGTAAAGACGCTTTCGACCTGCTTCTTGCCATTCGCGTCCGCCGGGCCGTACAGCCCCGAAACGTAAATCGAGTCGCCCCGGTTCACGCGCACGACCCGGCAGAACACCGGCGACGGCTTCAGTTGCGGCGGGGTCAGGAAGTCAAGCGTATCTCCACCGTCCTCGCGTTTCGATGCGACCACGAGCTCGATCTCGATGGGTTGGCCCATCGTCCATTCGACAAACACCAGAGGCGGAACGTGGTCAGCACCGAAGAAGGCCACGACCTCGGCCTGGGCTTTGGCCACGTCGACCATCGGTTGGAGAAAGGCCTTGGCCTGGACGACCTGCGACTTCTCCAGTCCGAGGAACTTCAACGTCGTCGCCAGCCCCGCCAACGTCTTTCGCGTGGCGAAGGTCAAATCCTTATCCGTTTCCGCCTGGCCGGAAACGTAGACGCGCCCTCCGGCAGGCAACACCGCGAAGGGGGCACAGGGAAGTTGACCGCGTCCGGGCTTCGAACCGAAATGCGGCGCCGCGCCGGCAAACGACGCTTCCGTCGTCGCCGCCACCGCGTCCAGCGCTACGACGGCATCGCGATCCGGCAATCTGCCCATTACGCACGCAATCGCAGGAGTCGTCTTCCCGGCCATACGACGCGCGAACGCCGTTCGGAATGACCCGAGCGCATGAAGATTCGCCGCGTAAACGTTGACCTTGATCAGGCGATCGAGTCCGGAGTGCGCATGCTTCAGGACCGACTCAAGATTATCCATGAGATCGTCGGCCTGCGCTTCCTCAGACTTCCGATCGAGAATAATAACGGATGCGCCTTCCGCATCGTACGGCAGGAGTTGAGCCGTGTGCACCAGGTGCAAGGTCTGATCGACGACGACCGCCTTCGCTGTCTGCGTTTTCGAGTCGGCCTCGATTGACCGTACGCCACTCTCGGCGGAGGCCACTCGCGGTTGGCACGCCAGCAAAAGACCGGCGCCAAGCATGACGATTGCAATCCGGGTCATGCGTCTCTCCCGTTTGCCTGGATCTCACGCGCTCAAAGAACGCTCGATCATTTGCCCGCCGAACTCGCCTGCTCACGAGCCCGTGCCAGGACACTCTCCAAAGTCACCGGCACGCCCCCTCGGCGCTTGCTTTCGTCGGCGGCCTCCATGAACGCAAAGATCTCGAGCGTCGTCTTGGCCTCGACTGGGGGTTTGCCCGAGCGGAAGAACTTACAGATCTCGACGACCAACGGCTCGTAGCTGCCGGCACCCTGGACCTGCGTGTTCCCTTTCGCCCCAAAGAGTGTGATACGATAATCCGACTTCCCCGCGCGAATTCCCCGGAAGGTCCCGACCCGGCCTCCCTCCCAGGTGCCTGTTACGAAATCGGTGCCGTCGGTATGGACCCTCGTGACGGACTGACATCCGGTCCCCATCGCGGCGTACAGGGCCTCCACACCGTGGACCCCATACCAGAACAGGTCGGGATGATGCTCTTCGAGCGAGCACGGGCTCGTAGCGTCGCACCCGATGATCTCGCCGACCTTCGGATCGCCAAGCGCGTCCTTGAGGGCGGGATTGTAGCGCAGTGACGAACTCGAAAAGCACGGCGTCTTGTACTGGTCCGCCAACCGATAAATCGCGACGGCCTGGGCGAGCGTGCCCGCCACCGGCTTATCGATGAACACCGGCTTATGCGCTTTCAGAACGGGTTCGACCTGCTCGAGGTGCTTGCGGCCGTCGACACTCTCCAGGAGCACGGCGTCGACCTTGCCCAGTAGGTCATCGATCGAGTCAACGATCTCCACCCCGAACTTGTTGCGCAGGTCTTCCGTGAACCCCTTCACCCGCGTGCGACTCGCCTCCACGTCCGGGCTTCCGCCCGGAAACGCGGCGACAATCCGAAATCCTGCGAGATCGCCCTTCGCCTTGGGCCCGTTGAGCAAACCCGTGAACGCCGTGACATGCGACGTGTCGAGTCCGATGATGCCGACGCGGACCGGCTTGTCCGTCTCCTGACCTCCAGCCTGCACCGCGGCGAGCCCCAAAACCATTGGCACGAGGAAGGCAAACCGGGACATAGCAGACATCCTCCGGAGGGCGGCGTGGGTAGGCATTTGACGAGTTCGGTGGGCAGCGTCACAGCAGGAAGGTCCCGGTCTGGCTCGGCCCGGGAACACGAGTCGTTATAACAGGGCGGAGAGCCCAGCAATAGGATCTCGAACCAAAATCAAGGGTGCAAACTCAGCTCGATCCACCCCGACGCTCCGACGGCTGTGGTATGTCCTCATCCTGCGGGACGACGGTCGCCCCTGCACCCCTCACCTGGCCCTCGTCGAGGGCCGACCTCTCCCACAAGGGGAGAGGTGTGTCGTTGGTTTCCACGCCTCGTGGAGCGGAAAACACCCCTCTCCCCTTGCGGGCGAGGGTCGCCGCAGAGCGGCGGGGTGAGGGGTTCGGGCGATCGCGCCCGTTGTCTCGATACCAATAGCTCCGCGGCCACCTCCTTGACGGAAAAAATCAACACCACCGAGTTGCTCAGCTTGGGTTCTAAGATTGGGTTAGCTTGCATCATTGCGACAGACTAAGGAGAGCGACATGCGCGCCATGCTCGGATACTGCTACACCGTGGCGCAACTGACCGCAGCAGTCATCGTCTTCGGGACCCTCGCCCCGAAAGCCTTCGAAGGTGCCCCGGCGACGGTGAATCCACCACTGAAGGCGATCACCACAGGCACTCCGCCCGTCGAAACCATCCCCCCGGCCCTTGCCGACTCCCAACCCGATCTCTCCGCCGCAACCAAACCATTTGTAGCCCAACAAGTTCCGGCTCGCGTCCAGCGCAAAAAAACGGTTGCTGAGCCTCCCGCGCCTCCGCGTCTCGAGCGCGAAAAAGTCGCGGTCGGATTCAATGTGCCGGAGGGCTCGTTCGACTTTGAGCTGACCCCTGGCGTGTTCGACCCGAAGCCTGGGGTCGCCGACCCTGCCGCCCCACCGCCACCTGCGCCCATGGTCCATCCTGCGCCCGTCATGTATCGCTACGGGTTCGGCGGACGCAGGCCACGGCCCGCGGTCCTGCGAAACCCCGCGGTCGATCGCGACAACCCCTTCGCCGCCAACGCAGGCGGCGCTCCCACCGGCGGCCCATCTGCGTTCGATGACCGGCCTGACCGGGGTGTCGCCGCCACGTACGGGCTCGACATGCGGGTGGTCCGCGAAAGTTGGAAACGCGACATCGCGGAATTCCGGCGGCTCACGGTCCGAGGTGTCCGTGACGAAACCTTGCAGGACCAGTTCGGCGACCGCTACTCCTCCGTGAAGTGGGCGTCCGAGTCGAACGCCGCCCTCAAGGACCTTCCCGAACCGACCGACAGCTATGCCGCAGCCTTGAAGCGCCAGCAACGAGAACGCCGGCACCATTGAAGGACGTCGCATCCCGTCGACCCGAAGCGAACAGGACCATGAACGAGCAATACGGCGTTATTTTTTGGGTCTCCGTGGCCATTCTCGCGTCTCGCGTCGTTCTCGAAATCATCCGGGCCCCGCGGCGTCTTGCCGAGGCTTCGCGCGTGGGCAGTCGAGCCTTTGCGCTCTGGCTGCTCGCACGCACGAACCGAACCAGCCAGGAACAGTCCGAAATACTGTCGCCGGCGCCCCTACCCCTCCCGACACCAGTGCGAGTCCCAATGAGCCCTGCCCCGGCGGGCGCGGCCGCGCTGAGAACGAACTTCCTTGACACCATGTCCGACGCCGAGATGGACCGGCTGCTCAACGCGGAAGGCTGAGAGTCTGTCCCAATAGTGCGGGAGGCGTGGAAATGGGGACTGGCTCCGGACGTCTTCGGACGGTGCCTGTCCCCATTTCCACGCCTCCCGCTCCGCCGAAAAAAAGGGGACAGGCACCTCGAAGACTCGGAGCCAGTCCCCTTTTCCGGCTCCGCTCCACTTCCGGGACAGATTCTGAGTTCCCGTGACCCCGTCCCGGGAACCCTCACCGTCTCGACGTCCTTGTCCGCGATTCCCTGTTGTCGCGCGCCCCCCTGTCCGTCGATAATAGAGGCGATCGTCCTTCCCCCACCCCCACCCTCCTCGATGGGCCAGGGAACGCATGCCTCCGCAACCCTCCTCGGTCCTGCGCACCCGCGCGCAGGCCGCGACACAGGTCCTCTGCCGCGTTGTCCTCATCGCGGTCGGGTGCGCCTTGACTGCGCCGATTGCCGTCGCCGGCGAGCGCAAACCCGTCGACTTCAGCCGGGATGTGCTCCCGATCCTTTCCGACAACTGCTTTCGCTGCCACGGCCCCGATGCCAACACCCGAAAGGGAAACCTTCGACTCGATGTCAAGGACGGCGCGCTCCGCGCGGAGGACGCCGTCATCAATCCCGGCCACAGCGCCGAGAGCGAGGTCGTGCTCCGCATTACCAGCAACGAGCCGGACGAGATCATGCCCCCGCCGAAATCGGGGCGCACGCTCACCGCCGCTCAGATCGACACTCTCGAGCGCTGGATCGACGAAGGAGCCAAGTGGGGCAAACACTGGGCCTTCGAACCTCCCCGCGATGCGCCCCCGCCCGACGTCCGCAACCGGGCCTGGCCCCGGAACGCGATCGATCGCTTCATCATCGCCCGCCTGGAGACCGAAGGCCTCGCGCCATCCCCCGAAGCCGACCGCACCGCGCTCATTCGCCGCGTCTCCCTCGACCTGACCGGCCTGCCGCCGAGCCCGGCCGCCGTCGACGACTTTCTCGCCGACACCACGCCCGACGCCTACGAACGCCTCGTCGACCGCCTGCTCGCCTCGCCTCAGTACGGCGAGCGGATGGTCTGGGAATGGCTCGACGCCGCCCGCTACGCTGACTCCAACGGCTACCAGGGGGACGGCGAACGCACGATGTGGCCCTGGCGCGACTGGGCGATCTCCGCCCTGAACCGCAATCAGCCCTTCGACGCCTTCACCGTCCAGCAACTCGCCGGCGACCTTCTCCCCGACGCCTCCCGCGACGACAAGCTCGCCACCGGTTTCTGCCGCAACCACCCGATCAACGGCGAAGGGGGCCGGATCGCGGAGGAGAACCGTATCGACTACGTGATGGACATGGCCGAGACCGCAGGGACTGTCTGGCTCGGTCTCACCTTCAATTGCTGCCGCTGCCACGACCACAAGTTCGACTCTCTCACCCAGCGCGACTATTACGGCCTGTTCGCCTTCTTCAACCAGACCCCCGTCAACGGTGGCGGCGGCAATCCCCAGACGCCCCCGGTGGTCGACTTCATTACGCCCGAGCAGTCCACCCATCTGGCCACGCTCAATGAAAAACTCTCCGCGGCTGCCGTCGCCGTGGGTATCCTCGAGCAGTCGCTCTTCCCGCGCCCTGAAGGCGAACCCGCCTCGGCATCCGACAAGGCTTCGAAAACCCCTCCAGAAATCGCGGCCGTGCTCAAGCTCAAGCCCGGCGCCCGAGGCCGCGCTCAACTCGACCAGTTGGAGAAGTACTGGCTCACGCCGGAGCCCGCATACGCCGCCGCCATCAAAGCCCAGCGCGAAGCACTCGACGCCCGCGATGGCTTCAACCGCTCGCTGCCACGCGTGATGGTGATGGAGGACATTCCCAATCCGCGGCCCACCTTCGTCCTCTCGCGAGGATCCTACGAGAAACCCACCGACCCGGTTAGCGCGAACGTCCCCGCGTCGATGCCCCCCCTGCCCTCCGACGTGCCTCGCAACCGGCTCGCATTGGCCCGCTGGCTCGTCGCTCCCGAAAACCCGCTCACGGCCCGAGTGACCGTCAATCGTGTCTGGCAACAGTTCTTCGGCACGGGGCTCGTCAAGACGTCGGAAGACTTCGGCGTCCAGGGCGAAATCCCCTCACATCCGGCCCTGCTCGACTGGCTCGCGCGCGAATTCGTGCGCAGCGGCTGGGACATGAAAGCACTGCAAGGGCTGATCGTCACGAGTTCGACCTATCGCCAATCGTCGCGTGTCTCCCCTGCCCTCGTCGAGCGCGACCCCCAGAACCGCCTCCTGGCACGCGGTTCGCGGTTCCGGCTTCCCTCCTGGATGATTCGCGATCAAGCCCTCGCCGCCAGCGGCCTCCTCATCGCCAAGGAGGGCGGACCGCCCGTCAAGCCCTACCAGCCCTCAGGCGTCTGGGAGGAAGCCACGTTCGGCAACAAACGCTATCAGCAAGACCACGGCGACGCCCTCTACCGTCGCAGCGTCTACACCTTCTGGCGGCGCATCGTCGGCCCCACGGCCTTCTTCGACACCAATGCGCGTACCACCTGCGTCGTAAAGCCGACGCGCACCAACAGCCCGATGCACGCGCTCACTACCCTCAACGATGTGACCTTCGTCGAAGCCGCCCGTGCCCTCGCCCAGCGCGTCTTGAAGACCGCCGGCCCCTCGCCGAACGAGCGAGTGGAGCTCGCGTTTCGACTCGTCCTTACCCGCAAACCGTCGTCCGAAGAGCGCCGCGTGTTGCTCGGCTCCCTGGACCGCGCCCGGCGCGAGTTTTCCGCCGACCCCACTGCGGCCCGAAAGTACCTGGTCGTCGGCGAATCGCCCCGCGATGAAACCCTCGACCCCGTCGAACACGCCGCATACACCGCGCTCGCCAGCGCGATCCTGAATCTCGACGAAGCCCTGACGAAGCAGTGAGCCTTGGACCCCCTGGCCCTGAACCACCGACACGTCACCCGCCGCGAGTTCTTCGGCCGGACCGCCTGCGGCGTCGGCACCGCCGCACTCGCGTCGCTGCTCGCTCGTGACGGCCTCGCCGCGCCCGTCGGGAGTGCTCACGTCGGCGGCCTGCCGGGCGTCCCGCACTTCGCGCCCAAGGCCAAGCACGTCATCTACCTCTTCCAGAACGGCGCACCCACCCACGTCGAGCTCTACGACTACAAGCCGCAGCTCCGCGCCCTGCACGGCCAAACAATGCCCGAGTCCTACGCCGCCGGCAAGCGCTTCAGCACGATGACCGGCGATCCCAAGGGCAAGCGCGTGCTCGGGCCCGTGGAGCCCTTCCGCCAACACGGTCAGAGCGGCGCATGGGTCAGCGCCTTCCTGCCGCACATCGCCTCGGTCGCCGACGAGCTCTGCTTCATCAAGAGCATGCACACCGACGCGGTGAACCACGCCCCCGCCATCTCGCTCTTGCTCAGCGGTGCCCAGCTCCCTGGCCGCCCCACCGCCGGCGCCTGGCTGGCGTACGGCCTGGGCACCGAAACGGACCAGTTGCCGGCCTTCGTCGTCATGACCTCCGTCAGCAAAGGGACCACCTGCGGCCAGATCTTCTACGACTTCTACTGGGGCTCGGGCTTCCTCCCGTCGCGTTTCCAGGGCGCCAAGTTCCGAGGCAGCGGCGACCCGGTGCTTTACCTCTCGAATCCCGATGGGATGTCACGCAACTTGCGTCGAGGTCTCCTGGACGACATCGCGGCCCTGAATGACCTGAAGCTGCGCGACTTCGGCGACCCCGAAATCGCGACCCGCGTGGCCCAGTACGAGATGGCCTTCAAGATGCAGGCGAGTGTCCCCGAGCTGACCGACTTCTCCAGCGAATCCCCCGAGGTGCTGGCAATGTACGGTCCCCAGGTCCACGAGCAAGGCACCTATGCCTACAACTGCCTCATGGCCCGCCGGTTGATCGAGCGCGGGGTGCGGTTCGTTCAGGTCATGCACGCTGGCTGGGACCAGCACGGCAGCCTCACGACCGAGCTCTACACCCAGTGTCGCGACACCGACCAGCCCTCCGCCGCGCTCGTCAAGGACCTCAAGCAGCGCGGACTCCTCGATGACACCCTCGTGATCTGGGGCGGCGAGTTTGGCCGTACTCCGTTCATCCAGGGCAACTTCGACGATCGCAAGCGCTGGGGCCGGGATCATCATCCCTATGCCTTCACCGTCTGGATGGCGGGCGGCGGCACAAAGGCTGGAATCACGTATGGCGCGTCGGACGATCTGGCCATGAACGCAGTCGAGAACCCGGTCCACGTCCACGATTTCCAGGCCACGCTGCTTCACCTGCTCGGCATCGACCACAAGCGCCTGACCTATCGCTTCCAGGGCCGCGATTTCCGATTAACGGACGTGCACGGCGAAGTGGTCAAGGGCATTCTCGCCTGAGGCCTGGTATCATTTGGGCCGCGTAAGTTACCTGCGCTGACACATCATTCGGAGTACCGATGACAGAACCGATTGCCCCCGGCCGCTTTGCCACTCTCGTCGGCCGGGTTCTGAACCGCATTGCCACGCGCTGGTCGACGCCGGGCGGCGGCCGAGTCATTGTCTGCAGCCCTCTGGTGGGTTTGATCGCGGGACTCGGTGCGGTCGCCTTTCTGCTTTCGCTCGACTGGACGATTCGCCACGCGTTGGGGGATTTTCTCCATTTTCATTTACCCCCGACCGGCGAAGGTGCGCGAACGCAGATCACCTATCCCTACCCGGCATGGCTCACCGTCCTGATCCCCACGCTTGGCGGACTGGTCTCCGGCTTGCTCGTCTTCACATTCGCCCCCGAGGCCGAGGGGCACGGTACGGACGCGCTCATTCGCGCCTTTCATCGAGGAGCTGGCCAGATTCGCACCCGAGTGCCGTTGATCAAGGCGGTGGCGTCCGTGATCACGATCGGTACCGGGGGCTCCGCGGGCCAGGAGGGTCCGATCGCGCAGATCGGCGCCGGGTTCGGGTCATTCCTGGCGCGGCTGCTTCGGCTCACACCCTACGAGCGCCGGCTGCTCATGCTGTCGGGGGCCGCGGGCGGCATCGGCGCAATTTTCCGTGCGCCCCTGGGCGGGGCCTTGTTCGCCGGCGAGGTCCTGTACGCGACGACTGCCACGGAAGCGGCGGCGTTGCTCCCGTGCCTGGTCAGCTCGATCGTCGCCTACTCGACGTTCGCGCTGTTCATCACGCCTCGGCCGATCTTCGTGATTCCGTCCGTGGGTTTCGTGGGCCGCGAGCTGCCGCTGTATTTCGTGCTGTCGTTTGTGTGTGCGGGCATGGGTTGGCTTTACGTGCGGATTTTCTATGGCATCCGCGACCGCATCTTTCGCCCGCTCCCGATACCGCCGCACATCAAGCCGGCCATTGGCGGACTCGTTGTGGGCGTGATGGCCCTGTTTCTGCCTGAGCTCATGACGGGCGGCTACGGCTGGGTGCAGTGGGGGGCCATCGGCATGCCCAGCGACCTTGCCGACTCACCGGGTTCGGTATTCGTTCCACAGATGGGCGCGCGCATGCTGTTCATGCTGGCGTTCCTCAAGATCGTGGCGACGGGGTTCACGATCAGTTCGGGCGGCAGCGGCGGCGTCTTCGGTCCTTCGGTGTTCATTGGCGGCATGCTCGGCGGCGCGTTTGGCCAGGCGGTGAAGCACGTGCTCCCGAGTTGGGGAATTGACCCCGCTGCGTTTGCGCTGGTTGGAATGGGCGCATTTTTCGCCGGTGTATCCAAGACCCCTTTGGCCTCGATCTTGATGGTCTGTGAGATGGCGGGGTCGTACACGTTGCTTGTCCCGCTGATGCTCGTGTGTGCCTTGCACATGTTGATCGCCCGGCACTGGACGCTTTACGAGGAGCAAGTCGCCAGCCCGATCGACAGCCCCGCGCACCAGGGGGACTTCGTCATCGACGTC
Organism: Singulisphaera sp.; assembly: GCA_027451445.1. Classification (GTDB taxonomy): domain Bacteria; phylum Planctomycetota; class Planctomycetia; order Isosphaerales; family Isosphaeraceae; genus DAIDJG01. Next base: position 2,549 of record DAIDJG010000442.1, on the reverse strand, counting down.
CTGGAGCGCCTCCTCGTTCAGAACGTCCACGTGCGTACCGAGGGCGTCGAGCGAGTGGCCGAGACGCTCCCGTTCGACAAGGTACTGCGCCTGGTCTCCGAGTCGCTGGAGACCCTTTTCCCTGTGATCGACACCGAAGGGCGCATGACGGGCATTTTCTCGCTCCGCGACGTCCGCCTCGCGCTGGCCGGATCCACCCTTGGTCCCCTCGTCCTCGCGACGGACCTGGCGAGGTCACCGGTGATCACGGTCACCCCGCAGGACGATCTGCACACGGCCTTGAAACGGCTAACCGAGCTCAATCTCGACGAGATCCCGGTGGTCGATCCCAAAGATCCGTCGCATTTGCTCGGTCTCTTGAACCGCCGCGAGCTGGTCGCGGCCTACACTGCGCAGATCAATGCGTTGCGCGCTACCGATTCGCCCGCAGGTCCGGAACACACGACCGCAAACGCCTCGCATTGAGCGGTCCGCGCGCCGCATTGCACCTTCGTCTCAGGTTCGCTCCGGGCGAGCGCCGGCCGGGGGCACCGTCCAAAGCGGCTGCCCGGTGTCGCGATCCGCGTCCGGCCCCGAGAGATAGGGAAAGCGGACGTCCGGCAGGATGAAGGAATCAGGAATCCCCGACCCTATGATCGGCTCGAGCGATCACAAACACCGGGTCGAGCGCAGGGCGTTCTTTCCGCATGAGAGCGGTGGCGGCGGGATTGCGACTGGCGGCAGGATCAACGTCGATTCCGGCGTATTCAACCCGGAGCTGCATCCGATCACAGAGTGGGCGCATTCGAGCCTACGCCACCGGATCGACGCGTCGATCGCCCATGAATATGAGGAAGCCAGACTGGGAAGCCACGAACTCGCCCTCGAAAGCGCGCCCGAGACGGACCTGCCGATCGGCGGTGCCGTCAGGAGACTGCTTCGGGCGATCCGGATGCACGAGCAAGGATTTCGTGGCGGCAATTCCAGCCGTCGTCGCTGAATCGAAACACCGATTCTGGGCCGTGCTTGAAGGTCGAAACAGGATACATCAATCCTGCGGCTGCCAGCTCGCGGTAAGCTTCGAGATTGGCCTCGTCCACTCGCGGATTGTCGCCGTCCACGCACGTACGGAAGAGATTCAAGGCGGCGTCAGAGAGATGTACGGTTTCGGTCAAGTGAGTTTCCATGACTCCCTCCTTGTTGGACTCATGCTAACCGGAAGGGCATCCGGCATGAAGATGAGAACGGCCGCTGCCTGGCTCGCAAAGTTTGGACAATTCGGGCAGCCCAGTTCCGCGTTGCCACTTCACGTCTTTGGATCACTGCTCTGATCGCCCTACCCGGTACACCGTCCAGACGAACCGGATCGTGATGGAAGACTTGGGCTCGGTGATGCGTGACAAACCGAGGGAGCGGCTTCGCTGCGGACCTCGTTTCAGACCGGAGCACGGGGATGCCACACCGCCAGCGAACACTCGCCCATCTGATCGAATGATCGAGGGACCAAGTAGCGACAGGGCATGCGCCGAGAATTCCGCGCTACCAATTTGCGTGGCGGCCGGGAGAACGCTACAATTCCCGGTGACGGTCCGAAACGAGAGAACGTTCGGGAGAGCGAACCGCACATCTCTCCAACCCTCACTTTCGGATCCTCGACACGCGATTGCCAGCCATTGTTGTGATTGCGACGAACAGAAGTTTGTGCAGCGTAAACACTTGCGGGCGTAATTCAGTGGTAGAATGCCAGCTTCCCAAGCTGGACGTCGTGGGTTCGAATCCCATCGCCCGCTCTTGACGTAACGTCAACCTGCCGAAGCACATCAGCTTACCCGCCGACGTTCGGCGGAGCGGCCTGGAAGCCCCGGAAAGTAGTACAGTACTACTGCTGGGACACTTGTCAGGAACCGCCCGCCCATGGCAAAGCGATCCCCTCGTCCGCCAAAATACCGCCATCACAAGGCCCGTAACTGCGCCGTTGTCCGGATTGACGGCGACGACAAATACTTGGGGCCTTACAACTCGCCCGAGAGCATCGAGAAGTACAACCGGCTCATCGGTGAATGGCTCATCAGGGGGACGGTAAGCAAGCCGGCTCCGAGTTCGCCCGCGCAGGATTCGTCCGTGACTCCGTCCGCGCAATCCGGACCCTCGCCACCTATCACGGTGCTGGAGTTCCTGAAGGCATACTACGCGTACGCCGAGGGGTATTACCGGCCCCCGTCGACTGAGCTCAAGAACATGAAGGCGGCCTGCAAGCCGCTGCGGTTGCTCTATGGTTCCGTGCCCGTCTGCGAGCTCGACCAGATTTCGCTGATGGCAATCCAGGAGTACCTGGTCAAGGAAGGGCTTTGCCGAAACGTCGTCAACGCGCGGATGTCCCGAATCCGCCGGGCGCTCAAACGAGCGGTGCGGCTCAAGATCCTGACCGGGTCCAGGGCCAGCGCACACTAAACCGTTGCTGCGGTAAGGACTTCCAACAGGAACTTTTCGCTCCAACCGCAACTACGGCGTTTCATGACAATGCTCAGCCGGCCGGGATGTTGCTTCAGTAATGACAATGTGAACCGATT
>DAIDJG010000441.1 GCA_027451445.1 Singulisphaera sp. | reverse complement strand
GCGGAACAGGAATTCCTTCGAGTTGATCAACACCCACCCGAGGTCTTCCACCGCCTGCCGGCGATCCGAGGCCCCGGACAGATGCTTGATGGCCGCAGCGAGCTCGGTGGAGTTCGGCGTGCGCGCCAGCGCGATCATATAAAGTTCCTGCGTAATCTGCTCCGGCGTCTTTGCGCTCTTCGCGAGACCTGCCATTCGCCCGTTGTCGTCGCGGAGCTTGCCGTTGACCGTGGCACCACCGATGAGCTGGAGCGCCTGCGACAGGTTCGAATCGCTCTCGCGTTCGCACTCGCAGGCAAGCTCGCGCGCCGGCCGGCCGAAGGTTTTCAGGAACGGGTTCTCCATCTTGCCATCGGGAATCTGCGTCGCGCGGGCGCCTTTGGGCAGGCCGTCGAAGGGCGTCACCGTTTCAGTGACGGTCGAGATCGCGTCGAGCAAGACTTCGGCCGGGAGAAGCTTGGTCAAGGCGTGCGAGAAGTAGAGAGAGTCGTCCGCATTGAGCTCATTCGTCCGTGCGCTCAACTGGTAGGTCCGGCTGGTCAGGATCGAGCGGATGAGCTTCTTGAGGTCGAACCCATTCTTGACGAACTCCTCGGTCAGGCCGTCGAGCAGCTCGTCGTTCGAAGCTGGGTTCGAGTCGCGGAAGTCATCGACCGGTTCGACGATCCCCCGGCCCATGAGGTGATACCAGACCCGATTGGCCAGGCTCTTCGCGAAGAACGGGTTGCTCGGGCCGGTCAGCCACGCCGCGAGCCGCGTCCGGCGATCGGGCACCTTGGCATCGTCCAGCACCGGTCCCCCCAGCGCCTTCGGCGCCATGACCTGCCCTGTACGAGGCTGCCGGACATCGCCTGACCCGGTCGAAAAGACCACCTCCTCCTCCGTCTGTGCCCCCTTCTTGCGGCCGATCTGCGAGAAGAACGCCGCAAAGCCGTAGTAATCGTCCTGCGTCCACCGCTCAAACGGATGGTTGTGGCACTTGGCGCACTGAATGCGGACCCCGAGGAAAAGCTGGGCCGTGGTTTCGACCGAGTTTTCGGGGTCCCGGCTAATCCGATAGTAGTTGGTCGCGGGGTTATTGAAGCTCGACCCATCCGCCGTGAGCAGCTCGCGCACGAACTGGTCCATCGGCGTGTTCCGCTCCAGCTCGGTGCGGATCCACCGATTGAAGACATACGCCCCCTTCGGCTGAATGAGCCGGCCGTTGGAGCGGAGGATGTCGGCGAATTTCAGTGTCCAGAAATCGTAGAACTCCGTCCGGACGAGCAAGCGGTCCACCACCTTGGCCCGACGGTCGGCCGAGGGATCGGCGAGGAACGCCTGCACTTCCTCTGGCTTCGGCAGGATACCGATCGTGTCGAGATAGACGCGCCGGATGAACTCGCTATCCGTGCACGACTCCGACGGGCTGATTCGCATCCGGTTGAGCTTGGCCACCACCGCCTTGTCGATCACGTTGTCCTGAGGCACGTCGGCCAGTTTGAATCCCGGCACGTCGACCAGGTGCGTGAGCCGCACGTTGGCCACCAGGCTCAGATAGTGGGCGATGACGGCCACCTCGCCCCGCGACTTGAACGTCACATAACCGTCCGCATCAACTCCCGCGATCTCGGGGTTCGACGAGTCGTAGTAGCAAATCGGCGTGACATCGCGAACCGTCCCATCGGCCAACGTCAAAAGCGCCACCACCTGTTGCGCCTTGGCGGGTGCGTTGAGTACGCGGTTCCCGGGCAGGATCTCCAGCTTAACGGGGGCGACGGCATTAGGATCGTCCTTCCCCCCCTCCTGGACCCAGTCGTGAAGGAACTCGTACGTCTTCGAGCTGCGCGACAGCCGTAGCCCCCCTTCGTGGGGAACCTCTCCGAGCGGCTTGCGCAGGATGAGGCTGGTCTCGGCCGCCAACGGCGCGATGCGCCGACCGCCCGCTTCGCGGGTGAGGATTGAATAGTCCTGGTCGGGGAGGTAACCGCGAAGGCTCAGCTTGAAGCCTCCCTTCCCGGTCGGCGTCCCGTGGCACGCCCCCATGTTACAGCCGGCCTGGCTAAACGCCGGGATCACGTCCCGTCGGAAGCTCACCGGCGCCGGTTGCTCCATCCGCTCGACCTTCACCTCGGTCTTTGCCTCGACGCTCCCTCGCCTCGCCACGATGGCCGCGGTCCCGTTTGCCTTGGGCACGACCTGCCCCTTCGCGGAGACCGCCGCGATCTCAGGATTGAGGCTGACCCATTCGAGCGCCCGCGTCAGGTCACGAACCGTCCCGTCCGCATAAGTCGCCGTCGCGATGAGCTGCCGGGTCGCCCTGCGGCCAAGTAGCTTGGCGTCGTTCGGCGTGATCGCCACAGAGGAGGGCGTCCCGATCACCTGGGCCGGATCCTCGCCGGCCTTCACCGTCTCAGCTCCCAGCGCCAACAGGAGCGTGCCAGCCAGCGCCAGCCTCAGCCCCGTGGTACGACGAGCGTGCATCGGTCGCTCCTCTCTTCGTGGTTTGGATCGATCACGGCGGGAATTCGCACCCGGTAGGTCAGTGGCTGCGACCCGTCCCGTGCGTGCGGTGTGGTTTCGATGGTCGGCAAAGCACGATCCACTTAAGGATTATCTATCGACACACTGTAACGGAACGGTGCCCGGTTTTTCAAGCAAAGTCAAACAATTTCGAGACGCTCGGGATTAATTGAGCGCGACTTGCCTCCCCCACGCGAGCTGCGTCGTTGGCCCGAGCGCCTTCCCACCTCGTTATCAACGGGCGCACCCACGAGTCGGGATCTGCCGTTTGCTGTCGTGGGAGCATGATTCCATGGAGACGACCCGCCAGATAGAATACATGTCCTGAAAACATCTGTCCGAAGACGTCGTCACGGCGGTGCCCGCCGGTTTCGTGGAGAAGTGGTGGACCATTCCCGCCCTGCGGAGAGCTTTCCGGATGGCCCCGGTGGCAACCGGAAGCGCGAGCGGTCCAGCATAAGGAATACCAGCTTGGTTGTGACGGACCCTGGCGGGCACACACCGGCGACTGATCGTAAAAGGAAATGCGACCCATGGGGTCTCAAACCCGACGCCCCCGGTATTCCAACTGCCTGCGCCGCGGCAACAGCCGAGCCCCTTCGGTCGAGCCACTCGAACGGCGCTGCTTGCCCGCGACGATCCTCACGGTGGACACGACGTCCGACGCAGCGGGCACCTTATTCCTCACGCTGCGAGACGCAATCGAGATCGTCGACGGGACCTTGTCCGTCTCGTCGTTGAGTCAGAAACAGCAAGAGCAAATCAGTGGCTCCGCGCTGGGCAGCTCGTCTACGATCGATTTCGACATTCCGTCGTCGGACCCTGGCTTTACGAATGGCGTCTGGACGATCGCCCCCTTCGGTGCACTGCCAATCATCACTTCCCCGGTTACGGTCAACGGGTACTCACAGCCGGGCTCCACGGTCAATACCGGCAATACGGCCTCCACCGACAATGCCAAGATCGTCATCGCTCTCAGCGGCGCCAATGCTGGCCCGACAGCCAACGGTCTCGTCCTCCAGGGGGGGAACAGCACGGTCGAGGGGCTGGCGATCAGTGGATTTCCAGGTGCAGGAATCGAGTTGGAGCAGAATGGCAGTAATCTCATCACCGGTAACTTCATCGGCACCGATGCACTGGGGCTCTCCCGCGTTCCCAATTCGTTCGGCGTGCTCGTCACGGGAATCACGAACAACACCATCGGCGGAGACGCGGGAGCCGCAGTCAATGTCATCTCCGGCAACCTGTCGACCGGGCTTCAGATCACGGGGCCCGGCGCCTCAGGGAACATGGTCCAGGGCAACCTGATCGGTCTCGACTCCGGCGGCCAGACCGTACTCGCCAACGGCGGCGACGGTGTGCTAATCAACAACGGAGCGTCGAATAACGTCGTCGGCGCGATTGCTGGCTACACCGGTAGTCCGACCAACACGATCGCCGGGAACGGCTCCACGAACGACCAAACGGGCGACGTCGAGATCGCGGACTCGAACTCGACGAATAACACCATCGCCGACAACCGAATCGGCACCGACATCACCGGGGAACTCACCCCACACGGAAATCCTCAGGGCGCCTTCGGCGTCATGCTGAACGACGCACCCGACAATTCCGTCGGATGGGTCGATGCCCAGAACGGCCTCGCCGTGGGCAATGTCATCTCGGCGCACACGGCCCTCGGTTCTGGCCCCTCCGGCGTCGGTGTGCTCATCTCAGGCGCCAGCGCCACCGGTAACGAGGTCGCTGCCAACTTCATCGGAACCGACGAGGGGGTGGACAAGTCGCTGGGGAACGCGCGCACGGGCGTGTTGATCGTCGACGCCTCTAACAACACGATCGGCGGCACCGCGCTCGGCGCAGCGAACACGATCGACAACAACGGCCGCTCAGGCCTCGCGCAGGCCGGCGGCATCGTCGTCTCTTTCGACAGCTCCTTCACCCCCAGCACAGGCGACCGGCTCGACGGCAACAACGTTTATGACAATGCGCCACTCGGGATCGACCTCGGCGGTACCGGCGTCCCCCTCGTCAACACGCCTCGTGGACCACATACCGGCCCCGACGACTTGCAGAATTACCCAATCATCACCAGTGTTCCGACGACTAGCGGCGACACGTCCATCATCGGTGCGCTGAACAGCATACCCAACACGTCATTCACCATCTTCGTGTATGCCAGCCAGTCTGCCGATCCCTCGGGTTACGGTCAGGGGCAGCAGGCGATTATCAACGCTCACGTCACGACCGACGCCAACGGCAACGCGGACTTCTCGATCAGCACCGGGAAAAACCTCGTCGGCAAGTTCATCACGACAACCGCAACTGATCCGAACGGCAACACGTCGGAGTTCTCGAAGGCCGTCCAGGCCGGCCTGCCCGCGGGATTGCAGATCGTGGTGAATACGACGTCCGACACGAACACGCTGGGTAACACGCTCTCCCTGCGCCAGGCGATCGAGCTGGTCAACGGCACGCTCGGCATCGGTTCGCTCACCCCGCCGGAACAGGCCCAGGTCACCACCTTGCCAGTGGGCACCGACGAGATCACTTTCGACATCCCGAGCTCCGACAGCGGTTTCCTGGGGGGCATTTGGACGATCAAGCCGGAGTCTGCGCTACCGACGGTGATCAACCCCGTCGTCATCGACGGCTACACGCAACCCGGCGCAGCGACCGACACGAACGGTTCCGGCCTCGGCGACAACGCTGTGCTCAAGATCGTGCTCGACGGATCGATCGCCGGCGCTGTCAACGGACTCGAGATCGCCGGGGGCAACTCCACCATAAGCGGCCTGGCCATCGGCAATTTCGACGCGTTCATCCCAAACCAGGGAACAGGCGGCGGGCAAGCCTTCGACGCCATCGATCTGATCGGCACCGGCGGCGACCTCGTCGAAGGGAACTTCCTCGGTACCAACGCCGCGGCGACCGCCGCCGCGCCGAACAGCGGCTACGGCGTTGGGGTCGACTGCGCGAACAACACCGTCGGCGGCACGTCGATCGGCGCAGCAAACGTGATCTCGGGCAATGGCGAGGGCGGTGTCTCGATCAACGGGGCAAATGAGCTCGCAGGCGACACCAACACCGGGAACCTCGTCGCGGGCAACTTCATTGGGACCAACGCGGTCGGCAACGCCCCGCTCGGCAATAAGGGACCCGGCGTCGCGATCATCGACGCGTCCGCCAACACGATCGGCGGCACCTCCAGCGGTTCGGGCAACATCATTGCGTACGGCACCAGCCCAACCGGGACCGCGGTCGTCCCGGCGGACGGAGTGGACATTGCGATCAACACGGCGACAGCAGCCAGCACCACCACCGAGGGGAACAGCATCCTCGGCAACCAGATCTTCGGCAACGCCGGGCTCGGCATCGATCTCGGGGGCTCTGGAGCGCCGTTGATCAATTCGCCCGGCGGTCCGCACGCCGGCGTCAACAACCTGCCAAACTACCCAGTGCTCAACGCGCCCAGCATCAGCGGCGGCACGACGACGATCACCGGCACGCTCAACAGCACACCCAACACAACGTTCCGCATCGAGTTCTTCTCCAACCCCGCCGCCGATCCCACCGGGTACGGCCAGGGGCAGACGTTTCTCGGTTTCGTGAACGCGACCACGGACGCGAGCGGCAATACGCCCGTGTTCACGTTCCAGGTCAACGAGGTTCTCTCGGGCCAATACCTCGCCGCCACCGCGACCGATCCGAGTGGCAACACGTCCGAGTTCTCAGCGACAACCGTCACCAACGCCGGCGGGGCATCCGGAGTGCCGGGCCGACCCGTGCTAAGCCCCACCAGTGACACCGGCGTAAGCCACTCCGACCGGATCACCCGCGACGACGGGTCGGCGACGGCTCCACTCATGTTCACCGTCGCCAACGTGTCGCCCGCAAACGCCTTCGTCCAGCTTTACAACGACACCAATCCCAGTTTCCCGGTTCGCCTCGGCAACCCCGTTCAGGCCATCAACGGCACGGCCACGGTCACGCTCAACGGCGGCAGCGATCTGCCCCTGGCCGATGGCGTTTACACCTTCGCGGCCTCCGCTGCGCTGACGTCGGGCGGTACCCAGAGCGCACTTTCGCCGGCCTCGCTACCCGTCTCGATCTGGACGAAGCTGAAGGTCGTCAGCGTCAACAACCCCGGCGGGTTCTACAATGGCACCACGCTCCCGCTGCCCAACAACGGGCAGGTGATCGTCACCCTCAGCCATCCTCTTACCGGACTTTCGTCGCAGGACCCGAACGCGACGGGATTCGCGGGCAATCCGTTCTGCGTCATGCTGATTCCCAGCGGCCCGGATGGGCAGACTGCCCAGCAACAGACGGGCAATTTATGGACCGCGCCCAGCGGCATCGACGCGGGCGACCTCCCCGTCCCCGCGACGGCCACCTACACCGACAACGCCAACGGCACGTCCACGATCATACTCACACCGCATGAACCCCTCACAACCAACATTTACCTCATTTCGATCAACAACCTCTTCGACCTCGCGGGCAACCCGTTATTGAGCAATGCCGGCGTGCCCGGCAATTACTACGCCTCGTTTGAATACCTTCCCCCGCCGATCACGTCCGCGGCCCCGGTGGTCACGTCCGTCTCCGCGTACGAGGGCACGGTACCGATCAACAACAATGGGATTCCTCAGCCGGACACGATTGCCATCGTTTTCAACAAGGCGATGGATCCCTACACGATCAACACGAACACGATCCAGCTTCTGGGCGAGCCGGTGAGTGGTGGCTCTTATCAGTTGGAGCCCTCTGCAGTCGCGTACAGCCCCACGAATCACACGGCCTATTTGACGCCTGAGACCACACTCACGCGCGGAATGCTTTACCTGGTTTCGGTCTCTCGCAACGTGACCGACGATACGAAGTTCCCCAATAACGGAACGTTGTTGAACCAGTCGCCCTCCGCATCCAACGGAGCGAGTTTCTACACGACGTTCGGCGTGACCTCCAACCCCATCGGCGCCGGGCAATCGCCCTTCAGGATCACATCGACCAATCCGCCCGAGTCGCTGATTACCAACCCCCTGGGCTACGTTTCGGTGAGCTTCAGCGAACCGCTGTCGTTTACACCGCAGACCCTGAGCCGTTTCGGCGTGATGCTCGTTCCCCACAGCGGCGGCGTGACCACGGGGAATTCCGGCTATGCGGACGTGCCGTACAACGCGAAGCTGGCGTTCAACCCCAATACCAACACGCTGATCATCGTACCCACCGGCCAGGTGATCAACGACCTCCTGCACGCGATCGCCCTGCATCAAACGCCGGTCGTGGCCACGAACGGCGAACTTCTGAACGACTTAGCCCACAATGCGCCGGGGTACCGAACATTCCTGCTCCAGTACGGCGCGTCGCCATTCATTGATGTGGCGAACCGCGATGCCCCGTTGCTGACGGCGGCCGATACTGCGTCCGTGAGCCGGACGTCGACGATGACCTCCTCGTTCGTGAGCGGCGGTTCACGCACCGCACGGAAGGTTCCTTCGCAACCGTCGATCCGACCACCGCAGGGACCACTGGGCCCGAGCGTCATCGCCATTAAGCGGAACAGCCGCCACGCTCGCCTCTGAAGCGAATTGGGCGCTCCGGAAGTCCGATCCTCGCCGCCCTAATGCGGCGGGGAGGCGAACGTGATCTGTCCGTGCGCGTTTCGACGGAGATGCGACGTTGAACCCGGCGGTGGCCGCGAAGCGTTGCCGACGGACTCACACCCTGTCGACGTCGCGCCGGTCGCCAATGGTCTCGACGTCGACGATCCGATTCTTGTCATCGATTCCGTAGATCACTCGATCGTCGCCTGATCGTATGCGGTAGGTATCCCCTCGGTCGGTCAGTTTCTCGACCCCTTGGGACGCGGGTTATCGACGAGTCCCCGGATCTTGGCGGCGATCCGCTCAAGGTCCTTTCTTGGAAGCTTTTGCAGGGCGCGCTCCGCAGCTCGCGTTACGACGATCTGATAAGGATCGTTGCCTCGGCTCATCGGCGCCCCCCAGCCTGTCGCAAACCGCGCCGAAGGAGATTCGTTCGTCTGACTCTTCCTGGGCGGCTAACGCAGCAGCCGTGTCGATTCGATCTTCCTCAGCACGAACCAGCCGCTCCAGGAGTTGCAAATCCTCGATCGAATTGATCGCCGCAGCGTCTTTATTCTCTTCGATGGACAATGACTCACTCACCGCGTTATTCCACCCTGTTCAGATTGTCCGAGAGTGAATTACGCAGTTCCACAACGTTGAGTCGTTCCATTTTCTGCGACATCCCGGCTCTCGGGACGCCGCGTAACTGAGGCCCGATCCTCAACGCAACCTCCCCGTCGCTCGCTGAAATCGTCCCGTCGCTGGCGCTGGTCGTCGGCCAGGCGAGCCCGCTTGTTTCCATCCTGTCAACTCCTGGGTCCTGAGGGGAGGGGATCCCAAAGCCTACGAAGCAAATGAACGCGGACGCGCGCATCGCTGCGCGCGTAATCATCGGCCTTTCACAATATCCTGCGGCCGGTTTTCTGCGCCGACTCGCGGAAAATGGAAACCGAATCTTCGGTTCTCCCATGAACTATAAGTTCACCAAGATTGCGCATAAACAATTTCACCGTCATGATCATTGCATGCCATTGAGTCACCGATTAACATCATCGGCATTCCCCCCGTCGCGAGTTTTCGAACAGAGCGAATGGTCCCAAGGGCAGGGCGGCGTGCCCCTGGCCCGGGATCCGTTCATTTCGATTTCTAAGGGATGAAACGCCCATGTTTCGGTCTCAGCGTTCGGCCCGTGGATTCACTCTTATCGAACTGCTGGTAGTGATTGCGATCATTGCCGTTCTGATCGCGTTGTTGTTGCCCGCAGTTCAGGCGGCTCGAGAGGCGGCGAGGCGCGTCCAATGCGTCAACAATTTGAAGCAAATCGGGCTGGCGCTGCACAACTACAATAGTTCCATCGGCGTATTGCCATGGGGCCATGGCCACATCGACGGGAAGTACGGTTGGTGCGATTTCTCCGCGCTGGCAATGCTCCTGGCCCAGATGGAGCAAGCGACACTCTTCAACTCCGCGAACTTCTGGTGCCAGTGCCCGGGAAATCCCCAGCCCGCAGCTCCCACAGGGGGCTCGGGAGTCAACGCGACGGTCAATGGAACGACGGTCGCCGCGTTCCTCTGCCCATCAGACTCGATTCGGCTGCCAGCGAACGGCAAACCCGTAACACCCGGACATGTGAGCTATTGCGCAAGTTCTGGCACAAACCCAGATAGCCTTTATGCGAGGAACGGCGCTCAGAATTTCGACGGCCTCTTCGGATACATCGACAAGGTCAACTGTGTTGGCTTTCAGTCAATCGTCGACGGCCTGAGCAACACCGCCGCGTTCAGCGAGAAGGTTTTGGGGGTCGCCAATAGCTACTCCAATAGTTCGTCGAAGCAAGTCTTTGATCCCTTGAACCCCACCTCGACCCCCGCAGCTTGCCCGTCCTGCAATAACGTGGCCATCGAAACAAGCGCCCCGATGGCGATGTATCAGATCTGTCTCGGACTCAAACCGACGTCAACCGCCGGTGCCTTTTCCAACTGGGCCTCGGGCATGTTCTGGCTTGGCGCTGGGGAGACCGGCGGTCCGAGCTACAATCACGGTATGCCGCCCAATAAATGGACGTGCGGCTATAGCAACACGACGACCGGTGCTCTGATGTCGGCATCGAGCCGGCACCCGGGCGGCGTCAACGTTTTGTTCGCCGACGGCAGCGTGAAGTTCATCAAGGATTCGGTCTCCCCCAACATCTGGTGGGCCCTGGGAACACGAGCGGGAGGCGAGGTCGTCTCGGCCGATAGCTACTGACCCAGATTCCCTCGTTTTCATCCTTGAGGAGAAAGCAGGGGACGGTCCCAAGCGAGTCGATCCCCTTTTTTGGGGGGATCGGCTACCTCTCGCAAAGTGAATCAGACGGCGACAGCACTCAGCATTCGCTGAGATTCACCGCCAGGCCGCCCTCGGAGGTTTCCTTGTAGCGTGACGACATATCGGCGCCGGTGCGTTTCATCACCCGGATGACACGGTCGAGGGACACAAAGTGCCTGCCATTGCCCCGCAAGGCAAGCCGCGCGGCGTTGATCGCCTTGACCGCCCCCATGGCGTTGCGTTCGATGCACGGGATCTGCACGAGGCCGCGGATCGGGTCACAGGTCAGTCCGAGGTTGTGCTCCATCCCGATTTCCGCCGCCTGCTCGACCTGGAACTGCGTTCCGCCGAGCACCTCGCTCAACGCCCCCGCCGCCATCGAGCAGGCCACGCCCACTTCGCCCTGGCAACCCACCTCGGCCCCGGAGATGGACGCGTTCCTCTTGTAGAGCGAACCGATGGCCGCCGCGGTGAGCAGGAACGACTCGATCGGCTCCGGCACAACGGGAGTGCAAAACCGTTCGACGTACCGCAGCACCGCGGGCACGATCCCCGCCGCCCCATTCGTCGGCGCCGTGACCACGCGACCGCCTGCGGCGTTCTCTTCGTTCACGGCGATCGCGTAGAGGTCGACCCAATCCAAAACCGCAAGGGGATCATGCACGCCCGACGATTCGCGCTCGGTCAAAACCTTGAACAGAGCGGGCGCCCGGCGCTCGACGTTCAGTCCGCCCGGCAGAACGCCGCCAGTCCGACAACCGCGTTCGATACACGCCGTCATGGTGGCCCAAATCCGCTGCAATCCCTCCCGGATCGCGTCATCGGTCCGGAAGGCTCGCTCGTTCTCACGCACGATTTGACTGATGGAGCAACCACCCTCCTGAGTCAGTCGCAGAAGCTCCGCGGCCGATTGGAACGGATAGGGAACTGCCGGCATCGAATCGTCGGGCGTGGCGGTGGCCTGGCCCTCTCGAACGACGAACCCGCCGCCGACGGAAAAGTACGTCGCGGAGACGAGCGGCGTTGTAGGGTCTGAAGAGCGGAATGCCTGGAAACGTAGGGTATTGGGATGTGCGTCGTGGAACATCGTGCGGTTGAAGATCAGATCGGTCTCCTCGCGAAACGGAACCCGGCGAACGGCGCCCAGCATGATTTCTCCGCTGCTTCGGATCGTAGACAACTTGCCGGTGATCGATTCCGGTTCGATTTCGTCGGGCTTCTCGCCCAGGAGCCCCATCAGCACGGCCGTGTCCGTGCCGTGGCCAACGCCGGTGAGCGCCAGGGATCCGAAAAGATCGATCTGCACCCGGGAGACGTCGTCGAACTTACCCGCGCCACGCAGCTCACCCAGGAACGCCTCGGCGGCTCGCATCGGGCCGACCGAGTGCGAGCTCGATGGGCCAATCCCGATCTTGAACAGGTCGAATACACCGCAATAACGGGCGGAAGTCACGGTTTCTGATGATCGCCTGGTTGATTTCGTCATGAGTTCGTTACCCTGCCGGGGCTCTCGCGGCCGAGCTCAAATCTCCAAAAGTGTGCGGGCTCCCGCTTCGGTGGCCGTGCGCTGCTCCGCGTCGACGGGTTCGCGCAACCCGTTGGGAGTTTCCGGCGATCAACGACGTAACACCTTAAGAATTGTCAGATTGATCCCAAGTCCGAGCCGTCACTTAATCATGCCGGCAAGGATAGCGCCCAAATTCTGCGCAAAATCTTGGAATCACTTTGCGGTTAGGCAGTGCGTTTCTCATTCTACCTTGTGGGTACTGTCGTTTGGTAAGATTCCGGTTAAGATGATTCCTTTCCCGAGGGACCGCGAGGATCGCTTAACTTGGATCGCCCGGAGACTGTGGTCATTGTTGGTGTGGGTTTGATCGGCGGCTCGATCGGAATGGCGCTTCGCGCCCGTAAGATGGCCGGGCAGGTGATCGGAGTGGGTCGGGACGAGACAAAACTGAGGGACGCTGTGCGGCTGGGTGCGATCGATCGTTTCTCGACAGTTCTGGAACGCGGTGTCGCCGAGGCGGACGTGGCGGTGGTGTGCACGCCGGTCGATCGGATTGCCGACGATGTGCGGCGACTGGCCGAGCATGCACCGGACCACGTCTTGATTACCGACGCAGGGAGCACCAAGCGGCAAATCGTCGAAGCAGTCGAGAAGTCCGAACGCGCTCGCCGAGCGTTCGTGGCCGCGCACCCCATCGCAGGCTCCGAACGCCAGGGGGCCGCGCACGGGCGTGCCGAACTGTTCGACGGACGCGTTTGTGCCCTCACCCCAACCGCTCAAACTCCCCCAGACCGGCTGGGCCGGGCGCGGGAGTTCTGGCAGGGGCTGGGCTGCCGGCTGGTCGAGATGGATCCCGAGCGGCACGACCATGTCCTCGCATTGACCAGCCACCTTCCTCACGCCGTCGCTTCCGCCCTGGCGAATACAGTCCCGGAGGACGCTCTGGCCCTGGCCGCCGGCGCGTATCGCGACGTGACTCGAGTCGCCAGCGCCGATGCAACGCTCTGGACGGCGATTTTTCGCGCCAACCGCCAACCGCTCCTCCAGGCGCTCGCCGAGTTCCGAACCCAGCTTGCGGCGTTTGAGGGTGCACTCGTAGCGGACGACGAGACGGCCTTGCAGCAGTGGTGGGCATCCGGACGCGACCGACGTTCGAGCTTCAGTTTGCAGCCGGTGCCGAAACCGTGAGAGACTTCACACACCGGGCCGATTGCCGGCGCAGCGCACTATTCCTACTTCGTTAGAATCAAATTATCCTTTGACGCAACGTCATCGATTTCCCTCGACACGACCTGGATTTCTGATCTCATGCTTTGGCATCTGCAGATTGATCCCGCCCCCGCGCAACCTGATCTGACCGGCCGACGGATCGCCGCCGAGGCGATCGAACTGGGCCTGGGAACGGACTGGACGATTTCGGCCAGTCGCGGCTTCCTCGTCGAAGGCCCGCTTTCACAGGGCGATCTCCAAAGCGCGGCGGAGAACGTGCTGGTCGATCGCGTCGTCGAGGTCTATAGCATTCATCCGGGTAGCCATGCGGCCGATGGGTCGGGGACCGTCGTCCACGTGCTGCCCAAGCCGGGCGTCACCGATCCCGAAGCGCAAAGCGCGCTCGCGCTGTTGCGCGACTTGCAGGTTGCAGTCGAAAACGTGCGGTCCATCCGCACATACCGCGTTCAGGGGCCGACTGAGGCGCTTCCGCGTCTGATTCAGCGCGTCCTCGCGAACGATGCGGTCGAGCAGGCCGTGATCGGGCCTTTACCCTTCGATCGTCTCGGCCAGGGGCATCCCTACCAGCTTCATCGCATCGTGGTGCCCCTACGCGGAATGGACAGTACAGCGCTGATGGAGCTTAGCAAGTCTGGCCAGCTCTACCTGAGCCTGGCCGAAATGGGAACCATCCAGCGCCATTTTGTCGAGCTCGGTCGCGACCCGACCGACTGCGAGCTGGAAACCCTGGCCCAAACGTGGAGCGAACACTGCTCCCATAAAACGCTGCGCGGAAAGATCGAGTTTGAGGGCGAGATCATCGACAACCTCCTCAAGCAAACGATCTTCGAAGCGACCCGCCGGTTGAATTGCGACTGGCTCGTCTCGGTTTTTGCCGACAACGCCGGTGTTATCCGGTTTGACGACGACGTCGACGTCTGCTTCAAGGTCGAGACCCACAACCACCCCTCCGCCATCGACCCCTACGGCGGCGCCAATACCGGACTCGGGGGCGTCATTCGCGACCCCATGGGGACAGGTCTGGGGGCCAAGCCGATTTGCAACACGGACGTGTTCTGCGTCGCGCCCCCCGACCTGTCACCGGACGCGCTGCCGACCGGTGTATTACATCCGAAGCGGGTCCTCAAGGGCGTCGTCGCCGGGGTTCGTGACTACGGGAACCGCATGGGGATCCCCACGGTTAACGGCGCGCTCGTCGTCGACGCGGACTTTTTGGCCAATCCACTCGTCTTCTGCGGCACCGTCGGAGTCCTTCCACGGGGGATGGCCGATAAGCACGTCGAGCCCGGAGATCGGATCGTTGCCATCGGGGGTCGTACTGGCCGCGATGGGATCCATGGCGCCACGTTCAGCTCGGCCGAGCTGACGGGCGAGAGCGAGAGCGTCTCCGGGGGCGCGGTCCAGATCGGCAACGCGATTACCGAGAAGATGGTGCTGGACGTCGTTCTCCAGGCGCGCGACCGAGGCCTCTTCCGCGCGATCACCGACTGCGGAGCAGGGGGGTTCAGCTCAGCGGTCGGCGAGATGGGGGCCGAGCTCGGCGCGGAGGTCGACCTGGATCGGGCCCCGTTGAAGTACGAAGGCCTCTCGTACACGGAGATCTGGATCTCCGAGGCCCAGGAACGCATGGTCCTGGCCGTTCCACCCGAAAAATGGCCGGAATTGAAAGCACTGTGCGACCGCGAAAACGTTGAGGCGACCGACCTCGGACAGTTCGTCGCGACCGGCCGCCTGACCCTGCGCTACCACGGCGAGGTCGTGGGCGATCTCTCCATGGAGTTCCTCCACGAGGGCCGGCCCGCCGTCGTGCGGTCCGCCACCTACACGCCACAACCCTCGGCCGACGTGGTCCTCCCGGACGATGCCGACTACACGGCCGACCTCGTTGCGCTCCTGAAAACCTGGGACATCTGCAGCAAAGAGTGGATCGTCCGCCAGTACGACCACGAAGTCCAGGCCAGAACCGTGATCAAACCGCTCGTCGGCGTTCACGATGATGGCCCTGGCGACGCGTCCGTCGTCCTGCCGGTCCGGGGCTCGACCCGAGGGGTGGCGATCGCCTGCGGGATCAACCCGAGGTACGGACGTCTCGACCCCTACGCGATGGCCGGCAACGTCATCGACGAGGCCGTACGCAACTGCGTGGCCGTCGGAGCCGACCCTGATCGGATCGCGCTCCTCGACAACTTTTGCTGGGGCAATACCGAGCGGCCGGAGACGCTCGGCTCCCTGGTCCTCGCGGCCCAGGCGTGCCACGACCTTGCACTCTCCTACGGCACGCCGTTCATCTCGGGCAAGGACAGCCTGAACAACGAATACACCCACGAGGGCCGCAGCCTGGCGATCCCGCCGACCCTGCTGATCAGTGCGATTGGGCCGGTCCCCGACGTGCGCAAGTGCGTGACGATGGACCTGAAGGAGCCGGGCAACGTGCTGCTGATCGTCGGCGAAACGCGCCGGGAGTTGGGCGGCTCGCACTGGCTGCTCACCCGCAACCAGACGGGGGGACGTGTCCCCAAGGTCCACCCCGCGATGGGCCGCGCGGTGTTTCGCGCGGTTCACCACGCGATCACGCAGGGACTCGTCCGAAGCTGCCACGACCTGTCCGAAGGAGGTCTGGCGGTCGCCCTGGCCGAAATGGCCCTCGCCGGCGGACTCGGTGTTGACGTTTCGCTGCGCGACGTCCCCTACGAGGACGCCGCCGCGCACGATCCTGTGCTATTGTTTTCAGAGACTCCGTCTCGGTTCGCGCTTGAAGTGCGCGCCGAGCACCTCGCCGCGATCGATGCACTGTTCGATGGCCTGCCCTGGGGACGACTCGGCGAAGTCCTCGCCCCCGCGACCAACGTATCGCCAACCTTCACCATCCGTGGCCTGAAGGGTAACGCCGTGATCTCCTCCCCCGTTACCGACCTCAAAACCGCCTGGCAACTCTCGCTCAACTGGTGACCACGCGCGCGAGGAACCCGGCGGTCTCTCCCCATTGAGGCAACCGTTTGATAGAAGGAATTCCCAAATGTTAAGATTCGTCACATTTGTTGATGGATCAAATCTTGACGGAGTGTTGAAACATCTGAACTTGCGTGTGGACGATTACGGTTCGTTCTACCGGCACGTGTTCGAACAGAGCGTCCATTACTGGGGGCGGACTTTTGCTGAAGGGTCCCCGTGGCCCTCGGCGCAACACTCGAGGATCTACTGGTACGTCGTCGGCAAGATGGACGAATGGGACCTGTCCGACCCCAAGGCGGAACAGCGCCTGCGCAGCCGGTTCGAGCTCAATCCGCGACTCCGGGACAGCTACCTGGAAGACATCGCCCGGCGGTCGCCGGAGTTGAGCCCCGAACGCAGGCTCGACGAGGCGTGGAACCTGTGCTTCAACGAGACCCGAGAGTGGTACGAAACGAAGCGCAGGGCGCTCGAGCGCAAGAAGCGGTTCTATCACGGGGTCCAGGCGGCCACCGACTTCGTCGAGATCCGCCAGGAGGGGCACTGGAAGGTCGACCTCCTGCACCACACGCTCAACGAGAAGGGGCTCGACACGAGTCTCGCGGTGGACATGGTGGCCTTGCAGGACACGTTTGACATTGCGCTCTTGATCTCGGGCGACGCGGACGGCATTCCGGGGATCAACTACGTCAAGGGACGGTCGAAGCACGTTGGGGTCGTCGAGTTCCGCCGAGGAGCAGCGACCGACTTTCCCGCGAAGGGGGCGTCATCGCGGCTCAAGATCGCGGCCGATTTCGTGGTCCAGGTCTACGAGGCCGAGTTGATCCGCCGCAACCTGGCGTATCGCGCGGAGCTGGACTTCCCGTCGTCGACGGCCTTTGGACCGTCGGACAGTCACTACTAGAGCCGTTTACGCTTTCTCAGTTCGCGACGAGCGAACATATTACTCCCCCCCTTGGGAAGGGGGGGTTGGGGGGGTGGGGAGTCAGCGCTCGCGTGCGGCTGGTCCCGCGCCCCTCAGCGGTTGAACACAGGAGATGTGGTTCGTGGCTAATATGCACGTGTCGGACGGCCAATCCCCACCCCCCCAACCCCCCCTTCCCAAGGGGGGGAGTCTGAAAGTCCGCCCGCGAGCCATTGTGTTGCGCGCGCCCGGCACGAACTGTGACGAAGAGACCGCCGCCGCCTGGGAACGCGCCGGGGCCGAGCCCGAAACGTGGCATATCGGTCGACTGCTGGAATCGCCCGAGGGACTGGACGCGTTTCAAATCCTGACGATTCCCGGGGGCTTTTCCTACGGCGATGACCTCGGCGCAGGCCGGATCTTCGCGACCCGGATGGGAACGGTTCTCGGCGAGGCGCTGTGGCGGTTCCACGACCGAGGCGGTCTGATCCTCGGCATTTGCAACGGGTTCCAGATCCTCGTGAAGGCCGGGCTGCTGCCGGGCGGGACGAATCCCTCCGCGGCGACACTGACGTTCAACGATTCGGGTCATTTCGAATCGCGCTGGGTCCGCATGGTTCAGTATCCCGGACACTCGCCGTTCATCACGGGCCAGGATCCCATCGAACTGCCCGTGGCGCATGGCGAGGGCAAGTTCGTCATGAGTGATCCCGCTGCGTTATCGGAACTCGCGAAATCGGGTCAGGTCGTGCTGAGGTATGCGGACGAGTCGGGCCGACCGACCGACGCGTATCCGGCGAACCCCAACGGATCGCCCAACGGCATTGCCGGCGTGTGTGATCCGACTGGACGCATCTTTGGACTGATGCCCCACCCGGAGCGGTTCGTGGATCCTTACCATCATCCCCGCTGGACCCGTCGCGTCACCGCGGCGGAGACCTGCGACGGTTTGCGCATCTTCGAGAGCGCCGTCGAGGCGTTGCTTTCGTGAGCCCTACTCCGTTAGCCTGGGAACCGAATCCCCTGGGTCCCGCCGCCTTGCCGATCACCCGAACGAAAGGACTGGCATGCTTTCCCTGCCCGAACTTCCGCGCCTTGCGTTGACGATCGCTTTGGTCCTCGCCTCAAACCTCGCACTCGCCCAGAACTCTAACGAGATTCCGAAGCCGGCTCCGTCGGAGGGCTTACCCAAGCTCGCCACGGCGGTTGCCTTTCCGAACATTCGTTTCGATCGCCCGATCGCGATGGCTTATCCCGACGACGGCAGCAACCTGCTCTTCGTCGCCGAGCAGCACAAGACCAAGGTGTTTTCGTTCCCCAACGAAAAGACCACGAAGGATGCCAAACTCTTCCTCCAACTTCCCGACAAGATCAATACGGGCAACGAAGAGGGGCTGCTGGGCCTGGCGTTTCACCCCAAGTACAAGGAAAACGGCGAGTTCTTCGTCTACTACTCGGCAAATGACCGCGACAAGGGCGGCCATGATCGGTGCTCGGTCGTCTCGCGCTTCCGGGTCTCGAAGTCGGACCCGCGGCAAGCCGATCCTGCCAGCGAGGAACGGATCTGGGTCAGCGCCAAGGATCCGTTCGAAAACCACAACGGCGGTTGCATTGCGTTCGGTCCGGACGGCTACCTCTACATTTCGCTCGGCGACAGCGGTGCAGCCGACGATCCGCTGACGACCGGCCAGAACCCCAAGGACTGGTTCGGGTCGATTCTGCGGATCGACGTTGACCATCCCTCGAACGGCAAACCTTATGGGATTCCCAAGGACAACCCACGCGCCCGTGGCGGGAAGTTCTCGCACTGGGCACCCGAGGTTTACTGCATCGGCCTGAGAAACGTCTGGAAATTCACGTTCGACCGACAGACCGGGACCCTTTGGGCCGGCGACGTCGGCCAGAATACGTGGGAGATTGTGCACATCATCAAGAACGGCGGGAACTACGGCTGGAGCATCAAGGAAGGCTTCCACCCCTTCCAGCCCCAGCGCCGCCAGCGGCCGGACTCGGCGAGTCCGATCAGTCCGGCGATCGCCGAATACCCGCATGGCCAGAACGCCGAGCGAAAGGATGACGGCAAGAGCATCACCGGGGGTTACGTGTATCGAGGCAAGGCACTCCCCGAACTGTACGGCCTCTACGTGTACGGAGATTACGACACCGGCCGCATCTGGGCCCTGCGCGAAGAGCGGGGCAAGGCAGTGGCCAACGGTGAGATCATTGATTTGAAGAAGGGTGGGAAGCTGAATATCGCCGCGTTCGGCGAAGATGCGGCGGGCGAGATGTACATCCTCGCGTTCGACGGGCGGATTCACGAACTGGTGCGCCCGTCCGCAAGCAAGAACTGACGAAAATCGACGACATCAACTGGCCGGGGACGGACGCCACCTGAGATGGAAGCGGCGAACGCCCCGGCCGGTGTATTGGGCTCGTCATCCGTTTGCTTCCCAAAACTCGGCCCACCGCATAAACTTAGAGCGTGTAACAATCGAGTGGCGCAGGCCCTCCGGGAGGGCGAGGCTCCGTCCGAGCCAGCCTTGATCCACCGGCGAGTCTTCGAGCCGGTGGATCATCGCGAGTCGCCACACGAGAAGGCCGTTCACACGCGATGTTCTGAGGACTCGAAGACTCGTCCTCCGAACAATGCTGGCTCGGACGGAGCCTCGCCCTCCCGACCCTGCACAATGCAAATGATAGACGCTGTTAGAGAATGATCCTTCCTGCGACATCCCCGAGGTTCGAACATGGCGACGGCGGCCGAGACGCAATGGGCGGTCCTTCTGAGAAGCACTGACAACGTGGCGGTAGCAGCCAGACCCATCCCCAAGGGGATCACGCTCGACTTCGGCGATTGCCGGGTCGAGACCCTCCAGCCGATCGCACTCGGGCACAAGGTCGCCACCGTACCGATCAAGCCGGACGAACCCGTGCGGAAGTACGGCCAGATCATCGGCTTCGCTTCCAAAGCCATTCCCGCGGGAACATGGGTTCACGAGCATAACGTTCGGGCCGACCTGTTCGAGCGCGATTATGCATACGCATCCGAGCGACCGCCGGTCCCACCGATGACCGAGCGCCGGACGTTCCAGGGCTATTTGCGGCCTGACGGACGGGTCGGGACCCGGAACTATGTTGCCGTGATCAGCACGGTCAACTGCTCCGCGAGCACGTCGCGCTACATCGCCGACCGCTTTCGGGACGACGCCTGGCGCAAGGACTACCCCAACGTCGACGGCGTGTTCGCCATCACCCACAAAGGGGGCTGCGGGCTCCCGTTCGGCGGTCGCGACCACACGACCCTGGAGCGCGTGCTCGCCGGCTTCGCGAACCATCCGAATGTCGCCGCGTACGTCATCGTAGGACTCGGCTGCGAGGTGAGCTACGCCCAGCACCTGGTCGAGGCCAACCACCTCGTCGAACTGGGTGCCGGACGCCGATCGAACCGAACCTCGGAACCCTTTCGGCCGCGAATGGTGAACATCCAGGAGCAGGGGGGGATCACCAAAACTGTCGAGGCCGCGGTGGCCGCGGTCCATCAGGTTCTCCCGTTGGCCAACGACTGGGTCCGCACCGAGCAGCCGGCGTCGAAGCTCGTCCTCGCCATGGAGTGCGGCGGGTCCGACGGCAATTCGGGAGTTACCGCGAACCCGGCCCTCGGCGTCGCGGCGGATCTCATCATCGCCCAGGGGGGAACGGCGGTACTCGGTGAGACGACCGAAATCTATGGCGCCGAGCACATGCTGACGCGACGCGCGGTGAGCCGCGCCGTGGGCGAGAAGCTCGTCGATCGGATCAAGTGGTGGGAGTGGTACGCGGGCGTCTTCAACGCCGAGATCAACAACAACCCGTCGCCCGGCAACAAGAACGGCGGACTCACCACCATCTACGAGAAGTCCCTCGGTGCACTCGCGAAAGCTGGCTCGACGCCACTGGTTGACGTCGTCGGCTACGCGGAGCAGGTCACCACACCGGGACTGGTTTTCATGGACACCCCCGGCTTTGACCCACCGTGCACGACGGGCCTGGTCGCGGGCGGCGCCAACGTGCTCGTCTTTACGACCGGTCGCGGGAGCGTGCTCGGTCTGAAGCCGACGCCGTGCATCAAGGTTGCCACCAATACACCGATGTACGAACGCATGGTCGATGACATGGACCTCAACACGGGCACAATCCTGGAAGGCGAGCCGGTCGAGGCGGCCGGGCGACGGATGTTTGATTTGATTCTGGACGTCGCCAGCGGGGAGCACACGAAGAGCGAGCGTAGCGGGGTCGGGGAGGAAGAATTCGCCCCCTGGCACATCGGGCCGACGCTTTGAGTCCATACGCTCGGCGGGAACTCGCGGGTCTTGCAGAACGTCAAACACAGTAACGCGGGGCGCGAGTCGTCCGGACGAGGGCATTGCAACCAGAGGTGACGTCATGCGCGGGCGCTTTCGGCCGATCGGGTGTGCCGTTATCACAATGACATGGTTGATGGGGTGCGGAGAAAAGGGCGGCTCAATGAACTACGCGTCGGTGGGCAGTGCGCCTGCGGCTGCCCCAGCGAAGTCTCCCGCCGATGCGTCCGAGGGGATCGCTGCGAGATTTGTTGGCGGAAACGCCGTCGTGGATGAGTCGAAGGGAAATCCGCCGGATCAACGCCCGGTCCCCCGCAAGATCATCTACAACGCTCAGGTGGATCTGGTGGTGGAGAACGTGGCAACCACCGGAACCGAACTCCTGCGCCTCGTGAAGGAGGACGGTGGTTACCTCTCCGAAACGGAGGTGCACAGTTATACGCATCTGCGCCGTTCCGCGATGTGGAAAGTACGGATCCCGGTCGACAAGTTCGACGACTTCCTGAAGTCGGTCGAACGGCTCGGCGAGGTCAGTCGTAATCAGCTCGACTCGCAGGATGTGACGCAGGAGTACTACGACGTTGAAGCGAGGATTTCCAACAAGCAGCAAGAGGAAAAGCGCCTCCTGAAACACCTGGCGGATTCAACCGGCAAACTCGAGGATATCCTGGCCGTCGAGCGAGAATTGAGCCGGGTCCGAGGTGAAATCGAACAGAGCCAGGGGAGGCTTCGCTACCTGGCGAATCAGACTGCGCTCAGTACGGTGACGATTCAAGCGTCAGAGATCAAAGACTACACGCCGCCGGTCGCTCCGACGTTTGCGGCGATGATCGGCAGAACGTTCGGCCAGTCCGTCGCGACACTCACCACATTCGGCAAGAACCTGGTGCTCGTCGTTGTGGCGGTCGCCCCCTGGCTCCCCTTGGTCCTGATCGCGTTCGTTCTGCTTCGTTGGGTCGCGCGTCGGCTCGTCGCGGGCCGTGCCGCACGAACGGCCTAACGTTTCTGCGTCTCCCGGTGATTCCGCCATCGTCGAACGCCTGATAAGCTGGAATGTCGCAAAAGACGGGCGGCCTGTCCCCCGTGCGCAACGCGGGAACATATTACTCCCCCCTTGGCAAGGGGAGGATGGAGGCTGAGGAGTGAGCGCACGTATTCGGTCGGTCTCCCGCCCCTCGGCGATAAAGCCCAGGAGAACGGCTCGTGCCTGAGTCGTACGCATCGGACGGCCAATCCCCACCCCCCCACCCCCCCCTTCCCAAGGGGGGGAGTTATGAGGCTCTCCCGCTCGCGAAGGGCGCGGCGCGACGCGATGGCGTGCGCGATCCAAACGCAAACCGCTCTACGGATTCCATGGTCAACCTCGCCCCATCCGAGACCCACCCGTCGTGGTGTTACCGGAACTTCTTGCCGTTTCTGATTCTGCTCGTCATCGTTGAGTTTCTCTGGCTTCGCTGGTTTCTCACCGAACCGCTGCCGAACGCCGGTAACGTCGGCGGGAACGTCCAGCGCTCGCTGTTCCTCTGGCGCGCTCTGCCCGGAGTCGTGCCCGGGGTCCGGTTCGACCAGTGCTATCTTGGCATGGCGTTGGGCGAACTGAGCCACGTGGAGTTCCTCACCCAGCGCGTTCCCATCGTCTTGGCCGCGTGTCTGATCGGCGGCGCCGCAACTGCGCTCGGGCTCTTCGTCCTCCGCGTCATCGGATTCGGACAAACCTCGGTGCCGGACGAGGTCAACGAGGTTCCGGCTCGAATCCCACTGGAGTGGTGGGAACGTCTGCCCCTCGCGTTCGGTCTGGGCGTCTCCTTCCTGGGTGTGATCACACTGCTCGTCGGCCGCATGGGATGGCTCAATCCCGTCTCGACGAGGGCGGGTCTTGGCGCATTGATCGTGCTGGCGATCGCGCACTCGGTCTGGACCCGGTCGAGGGACCAGAGCACACGTCAGCGCCAAGCCTCTGCGAAACCTGCGCGAGCCGGATTGCGGTGGGTGTCGTTCGCACTGGTGACCGCGCCATTTCTGCTGGTGATCGCGCTCGGGTCGATGCTGCCGACGATCGATTTCGACTCGATCGAGTACCACCTCCAGGGCCCTCGCGAGTACTTCCAGAAAGGGCGCATCGCGCTCTTGCCGCACAACGTCTACACGAGCATGCCGTTCGGAATCGAGATGCTTCACCTGCTCGGCATGGAGGTGATAGGAAACGACTGGCAAGGCGCCCTCACCGGCCAGTTGCTGATTGCGGCGTTCGCACCCGCAACCGCGGCCATGGTGGCCATGACCGCCCGGCGCCTGGCATCACCCCGAGCCGCCTGGATGGCGGCCGTCGTCTATTTGACAACCCCGTGGGTGTACCGACTCGGTGTGATCCCTTACGTCGAAGGCCCCCTCTGCTACTACCACGCCGCACTCGTCTGGACCGTCGCGCGACTCTGGTCGCCCCAGGGTGAGCCCATCCCGGCGAGTCACCGGTCACGACTTTGGCTCCTTGCCGGCCTGTTTGCCGGGGGCGCGATGGCATGCAAGTACCCCGGTCTGATCTCCGCCGTCCTGCCGTTCGGCGCCATCGCACTGATTGAGTCGTTTCGGAAGCGCAGTGCTCGGATCGTCCTGGCCTACGCGCTCGGCTGGAGTGTCGTGATGGGACCCTGGCTCGCCAAGAACGTCGTCGACACAGGGAACCCGGTCTATCCGCTGGCCTATCGCGTTTTTGGTGGCCAGTACTGGAATTCGAAGCTCGATACCAAGTGGAATCACGAGCACGGGCCCAAACCCGTGCGGCTCGATTTCTTCGTCGACAGCCTCTCGGACGTTGTGGGTCGGTCCGACTGGCAATCCCCGCTCTACCTCGCGCTCGCGCCTTTAGCGCTCTGCCGGCCGGGTACGCGACGCTGGGCCATCGCACTCTGGGCCTATGGCATCTACTTGTTTTTCAGTTGGTGGTTCCTCACCCACAGGGTCGATCGCTTTTGGCTCCCGCTGCTCCCCACCTTCGCCGTCCTGGCCGGAATCGGCGCCGATTGGGTGCGTCACAACGCCTGGACGGTCCTGCTCGCCCTCCTGATGAGCCTCTCGATCCTCACCAACTTCGTCTACGATTCCACGGCACTCGCCGGCTTGAACGAGTGGACCGCCGACCTGAACGTTCTGCGCAAATCCGTCCCCGCCATGCTCAACGCGCCGCTTGTGCGCCTTGATGCGGAACTGCCGCCGGACGCGAAAGTTCTGCTGGTCGGACAGGCCGCGGTCTTCCATTTCCAGCACCCGATCGTTTACAACACAGTCTTCAACGAGGAAACCATCGAGACCCTGACGCGCGGTCGATCGCCGACCGAAATCCGCGAGTCGCTGCGACGTCTGGGCGTCACTCACGTGTACGTCGACTGGTTCGAGATCGAGCGCTACCGTTCACCCGGGAACTATGGTTTCACCGACTATGTGCAGCCCGAACTCTTCGATAAGCTGATTGAGGCCGGCGTGCTGGAAACACCCTCAATGCTCGGCGCACGCCAGCAGCTCTTCCGGGTCAAGTGAGTTCAGAGAGGACGCAACGCATGGAGGCACTCACGGTCGTCACAGGAGGTGCCGGCTTCATCGGCAGTCACCTCGTCGCGCAGCTCGTCGAGCGAGGCCAACGCGTCCGCGTGGTGGAACGTCCGGGCGCGGCGGTCTCGCACCTCCCGGCTGAGGCTGATGTCGTCCGTGCGGACATCCGAGATGCCGCCGCCGTGCGCGAAGCCCTCCAGGGAGCCCGATGGGTCTACCACCTGGCGGCGAACCCCAACCTTTGGGTCCGCGACCGTGCGGAATTTGACGCCGTCAACCACCGAGGAACCGTCCATGTGCTCGACGCGGCGATCGAGGCCGGCGCCGAACGCGTGCTCCACACGAGCACAGAGAGTATTCTGACCTGCGCGAGACAGATCGGCCCAATCGCGGAGGACGTCGAGGTTACTCTTGACGATGCCGTGGGTCCCTACTGCCGATCCAAGCTGCTGGCCGAGCAGGCAGCCATGGCGCGGGCCAGGGCGGGAAAGCCCGTGGTGATTGCCAATCCCACCATGCCCGTCGGACCCGGCGATCGTGGCCTCTCGCCACCGACCCGGCTGATTCGCGATTTTTGCCGCGGTCAGCTCCCCGCGCGCATGGACTGTACCCTGAACCTGATCGACGTACGCGACGTGGCCGACGGCTTGATCCGCACGCTCGAGCGCGGCGAACCCGGCCGGCGGTACTTGCTCGGTGGTGAGAACCTGACGCTGGTGAGCCTGCTCACAATCCTCTCCGAATTGTCCGGAGTGCCGGTTCCGAAATACCGTGTCCCATTCCCGGTGGGTTTGGCGATAGCATACCTGAGCGAGTTCTGGGCGGACTACGGCCACGGGCGAACGCCCAAGGCGACCGTCACGGGCGTCCGTCTGACCCAGCGCACGATGCACTTTGACGCCTCGCGCAGTCTCGAGGCGCTGGGATTGGTGCCTCGTCCAGTGCGCGATTCGCTCGCCGATGCGGTGCGGTGGCTGCGCGAGGTCGGGCAACTCGAAGACCGGCAGGACGTGAATGTTGTCAGAAAAGAGACGGGAAGTGCGAACACCGCGCACCTGTCGCGGATTGTTTGATCGAGGAATTTGAAGATGCTCGAATCGGTGCGCCGGCAGTATGAAGAGTTTCCCGAGCCCTCACCCGCCGTTGTCCCGATCGGGCCGGGCCAGCTCGACCGGACCGACGATAACTACCATTTCGGCTGGTCCTGGTCGCGCGATCGTTATTGCTACCGGCGCTCGACGGGCTTGCGAATTCTCGACGCAGGCTGTGGTACGGGACTCTCGACCCTTGGTCTCAGCCGCCTGAACCCCGGCTCGACCGTGCTCGGCGTCGACGCGACCAGGCAGGCCCTCGACCTGGCCCGAGAGCGAGTGGCCGCGTCGAACGCAGAAGGCATCGACTTCCGCGAGCACGACCTCGACGATCCGCTGCCAGGCTCATGGGGACCCTTTGATTTCATCGTGTGTCGCCGAGTTCTCGGACAATCCGCCGATCCGAAACGGATCTTGAAGAACCTCGCCGCGGTCCTCGATCGCCGCGGGCTACTGCACATCACCCTGCCGGCTCGCGTCGGACAAGTCCCAGCGCGGCAGTTGCGGGAAGCGATCGACGCTGTCGTGCCCGCGGGCGCGAGCTTGCGAGATCGGGCCGAGGTGGGGCTCGACCTGCTGCGGAGCATCCGCCCCGACCATCCGGTCCGAAAGCACGAGGCCGCCGTGAGCGGCAACGGACTTCCCACGATCGAGCGCTTCGTCGCCGGTTATTTGAACGAAGCCGAGACGGACTGGGCACTGCCCGACGCCATCGCGCTGGTCGAAGACGCGGGCTACCGTTTCCTCTTCGCGGCCACGCGCGCCCCCTGGCAGGCGAACCGCGTGCTGACGACGAGTGCGGTGCCGGATTCCCTCAAGGATCGCGTCAACGGCCTGCCCCCGCGCCAACTCGCGATCCTCATCGATGCACTTGATCCGCTTCTCCACGCGGATGAGTACCGCATTTTCGCCTGCCACGCCGACTTCGAACCCCACGTCCCAAGCTGGGCCGACGAGAGCCGCGACGATCCGGAGGCCATCAGCCGGCTCATTCCCCACCTGACCGGGCTTGCACGGCATGACGACGCGGTGCGGCCTTCGATGCCGAACGGCGTTGTCTATCGCACAGTCACCGGCGCACTCGGCCAGTTGGATCGCCGATCCGACCTCTTGCTTCGAAGCACCAATGATGTAAACTCATGCGGTCAGATCGATGCCCAGGTCGCCGAGCAGACAGGTGCCTCCGAGTCGCCAGCGGAACGACTGCGCCGGTGGCTCGAACTTGCCAATACAGGGTTCGTGCTTCTCGAGTCGCCTGACCCTCGACAACATGTCGACTGCAAACACCTGGGCGCGATTCTTGATAGGTTGGACTGTGCGTGCCCCCGACGTTGGATCCGGGCATGCGAGTTGCACGGTCATTGCACGATCACTCAGTTCGCACCTGACGATGAAAAGCTTCCCGCGCTGGCTGCGGGGCTCAAGCGTTTGGATATCGCGAAGGTCGCCGCGTGTGCGACGTGTCCCGACTACGACCCTGAAGATTAGAGCCAAAATAAACAATTGACATCGGCATTCCGTTCAAGCATTGTAGAGAAGGGCTTTTAGGAGGTGGGGCGCTCGGCGAGGAAGATTCTTACCCATTTTGTGAAATCGTGCGGTCCCTTTTTTCGACGAGCGCTCTATAATAACTTGATGAAGCCTTCGGCTGGTGCGATTAACCCGTGATCGGACCTCGGCTTCGGACCAGGACACGCGAACATGACAGCACGCCTGGTGGCACTGGATGAGGGGCAGGATATTCTGCTGGATCGCGCGATGGTTGTGGTTGGGCGCCACCCTCAGTGCGACGCTCGACTCGACTCGTTACGAGTCTCCCGCCACCACTGCTGCATGACGAACGACCACGGTGAGGTCGTTGTTCGCGACCTCGGCAGCACGAATGGAATACGGATCAACGGTCAGCGCGTGGAAATGGGCCGTCTGAAGTCGGGCGATGAATTATCCATCGCGCATATCCGATATCGATTGGATAACGGCGACGGGCACGCCATGACAATGGCCGATCCAGTGTCTCTGCACGCAAGTCAAGATCGCGCTGTTTTGGCCCAAAGGTCGCAGAATCTCGAGGCGCCCGAGCGAGCGTTCACGGAAGACCCCCGAGTCGAAGACGGCATTGCGGATAAGGTGCGAGGTGCCCTGGCTGCCGCTGGGGTCTCGGAGCGTTGCCGGATCCAGGTGATCGTCCAGATGCCGAACGATCCGCAGAGTCCGGAGAATGAAGACGAATGTCGGCCCGACTCGTCCCACTGACCCCTGGTTCTGCACCTCCCATCCCCCTGCAACGTCCCGTGCTGCTGATCGGCAGGCATCCGGAATGTGACGTGCGGATTGACTCTCCGAAGGTCTCCCGCCGCCACTGCTGCATCGCTCAGGCTTACGACCGGCTCGTCATTCGCGACCTGGGCAGCCGGAACGGCCTGCGTCTCAACGGCCTCGTCGTGGACGAAGCCAACCTTCGCTCCGGAGACGAACTGGCGATCGGACCGATCATCTATCGTGTCGAAGGGGTCGAAGCCCCCGTCGCTGCGCCATCACCGCAAGCTTCCCCTCCACCGGCCTCTCGCCCTGCACCCAATCTCGGCCTGCCAGGTCTCCCGTCATTACCGGACGAAGATGACGAAGAACTCATCCCGCTGCTGGACTGATTCCGTATATAGGAAATAGGGACTTCTCGAACGCTGAGCGGGAGCTCGGTCCCCCCTTGTCGCGCGCGAGCGCACGCACTTGGGCGTTGTGTATTGCCAGTGTGCGGCATTGCTTGTGCGTGTGTAGTCTTCCGTTCGGCGAGGGCATGCGCTGAGTGCGCGATCAAGATCGCGGCAGTGACCGGCATTCCGCACCGGTCGTTTCACGGGCAACTGCAGGCCTTCCCAATCTTGTCAGGGGATGCTCCAATGATCAAACATCGACTTACCTTGCGGCTGGCCCTCCTGGCAGTGCTCGCCGGTGGCGTGAACGAGGCGAGGGCCCAGTACGGCAGCTATTACCCACCCGGCTACGGTGGATTCGGTTTCGGCGGATGGGGCTCGACGTATGCTGGTGACGTGGCTCGCGGCCTCGGTTACTACGCCGCGGGCGCGGGTCAATACAACCTCGACACGGCCGTTGCCGCCGCCATCAATGCCAACACCCTGGGGCAATGGAACCAGTATCTTTACCTCTCGCAGATGGAAGCCAACATCCGGGAACGTGCACACCTGGACCGAAAGATGAAGCGCGATGCGTCCGCCAGCACGCTTCTTC
The DNA here is from genome assembly GCA_027451445.1 of Singulisphaera sp. GTDB lineage: Bacteria > Planctomycetota > Planctomycetia > Isosphaerales > Isosphaeraceae > DAIDJG01. The sequence goes on along the minus strand of DAIDJG010000441.1, from coordinate 3,787 downwards.
TGAAACGTCTGAAAGAGAACCCGACACCGGAGGATATCGCCAGCGGGAACGCCCTGAACGTCATCCTCGATCAACTGGCCGATCCGCGCATTCAAAGCTCCGCGCTCCGCACGGCGAATTCACCGATTCGCAGCAAGGTCGTGCGCGCGATCCCCTTCACGAGTGCAACGGACGCCATCACGATCTCCCTCGACGAATTGACGGCCAAGGACGGCTGGCCCGCCGGCCTTCGGAGCGAGGTGTTTGCGCCGGCCCGTGAGGCCTATGAAGCGGCCGTGCACAAGGCCCTGAAGGAAGACGAGGAAGGGGACCTGTCTGAGGCGACCGCGAACGAAGTGCGTACGGCAGCGCGTCAACTTCAGAACAAGCTCGACCAGTTCCCGCCGAAGGACCCCCAGGAGGCCGTGGAAGCCAAGAAGTACGTGAAAATGATTCTCGGCCTCTCACGAATGCTCGGCGAACCTCGCATCGATAAGATCCTGGCCGAGCTCGACACGATCGAGAAGACCACGCTCGGTAGCCTCCTGGCGTTCATGCACACCTTCAACCTGCGTTTCGGCGCATCGACGACCGCCCACCAACGGGCCGTTTACCAGGAGCTTTACCCAGTCATGGCCGCCCAGCGAGACAGGATCATGAAGGATGCTGGTCTCGAGGAAAAGGAAACTCCGCCTCCGCCCAAACCGAAGAATCCGCCCACGGACTTCTTCGAGGGCATGCACCTGGACCACCTGGAAGGAAGCACGACGCCACCGGCCAAGTGACAGGGTCGCCGCCAATCGTCGCGGGTGGGCCGGCACACTGATCGAGCTCCGGCCCACCCCAATGTGCGTCTTCACTCGCCCTTTCCCTTCGTCAATTCCCGCCCAACGAGCTCCGGCAAGTACTTCACCGGTAACGTTCCGTGCGCTAGCACCGCCTCGTGGAAACGCCCGAGTGCGAACCGGTCGCCCTGATCGCGTTGCACCTTCTGGCGCAGCCGGTAGAACGCGGTCCGACCGACGAAGTACGTCGAAAGCTGACACGACGACTGCTTCGCGCGGATGATCTTCCCCACAGCCTCGCCTTCGGTCTGGAACGCCCCATTCATGAGCAGGTCACGGGCCTGTTCGTCGGTCATTCCATCCACATGCATGCGATGGTCGAGAATCGCGTTCACGACGGCACGTAGGTAGAACTTCAACTGATTGAGCCGAAGCCCCAGGTCCCCCTCACCAAAACCCTGGTCGAGCATCATCTGCTCGGTGTAGACAGCCCACCCCTCTGCGAACGTCCCCGACGACAGCACCTTGCGGATCAAGGATGGACACCGGTTGCTGTACTCGAGCTGCACGTAATGGCCGGGATACGCCTCGTGAATGCTCAGGATCTTGAGCATGGCGTGATTGTACTCGTGGAGGAAACTGGCCACCCGCTCGGCTGACCAATCGCTCGGAGGCGGGCTGATGGCGTATTCGCTCGACCCTCGAGGGTCGAGCGGCGGACTCGGATTGAGGTACGCAACCGAATTCCCGCGCATGAATTCCGGCATCGCCACGATCCGGCACTGGTCGGGTACCGGTAGCCGCAGAATATCGTGCGCAGTGATGAACCGCTTGATGCCGGCCACGCTCGCCTTCGCGTCGTCCACGAGGGTCTCAGGCTTGCCGCAGTCTTCGGCGACCTTGCCAAGAACGCGCCGGATCATCAGTCGCCGGCCCGCCTCGTCATCAGGGGGAACCGGCTCTCGGGGAAAGGTCGTCCCCCAGAGCTGCCGGGCGATGACGGCCATTTCGCGCTCGACCCGGAGCGCTTCATTTTGCGCGGTCTTCAACACCTCGTCCGACGGAATGTCCGCATCAAGCTCGAGGTCAAGCTTGTGAGCAAACTTCTCTGCTCCGATCCGCCAGCGGTCGTTGGAACGCGGCAGGACATCGTCCTTGAGAAAGCTCAGGTGTTTGTGGAGCGCTCTGACGATGTTGCGCGCTCGGTCCGCCAGTTCCCCGCGCTCCTTCGGTTCGCCCGACAACAGGAAGACCTCGGTCGTGTAGAAACCGATCGCCCCCTCCGTCTGACGGATCGCCGTTTCGACCTTCACTTTCGCCGGCGACTTGATGGTCACCCGGGCGGTTTCGACCACCTGGGGGATCTTCGCCATGCGGGCAAGGGCATTCTTGATGTTGGTTGCTTTCGGCAGCGACGACTGGGTCAGGAGCAGATACACCGACTCCGTCAAATAGTCGCCATAGACGCGGGGGTCGTCCTCGAACGGTTGGAAGTTTTGGGCCAACCAGACTTCTCGGGCGAGATGGTGTTGAAGAATCTCAAAATCGATCTGACCGTCGCGACTGAGCGCTTTGTACCGGATGCGCTCGGGGAGGTGCTCAAGCGTGCGTTTGTCGCGCGCGAGGTTGGCTGCGCGTGCCTCGGCTGACAGGTCGTCGAGCCGGTCATCGAAACGGTGGTCACCCAGCCGCGTCGCCATCAGCGGTTGCGCCTGAAACGCCGCATCAAGGTATTCCTGGAAGAAGGCGGTAAGTTTGACGTCTTCTTCATTCGGCGGCTCTGCGGCACAGGCGACCGTTACGGACAGGACGAGTGCAACCGCACCCACCGTTCGGCGTTTCATGCGTTTACCTCTTTCGCCATCGGCTCGACGTTTTCGCCTTACACTCCACGACTTGGGGAATTGAAGCAGAACGTGGGACCAGCCGCCAGACGCCACCGGGGAAGAGGCGCCGCGGATTCGCGTGCGTTGACAGGTCTGTGAATGGACGCCTATAATTCGTACTCGAATCCAAGACGGGGAATGTACGCACACACAGCCTGATGGATTGAGGCTGAATTGAACAAAGAAATAGGATTTTGTCGCTGTTCCAGGAGTTGGATGAATGCCCGTACGCGTGGGAATCAATGGGTTCGGCCGGATCGGCCGGCTTGTCTTTCGAGTGATGGCGGCCCGGCCCGACGACTTTGAGATCGTGGCGATCAACGATCTGTCCGACGCCAAGCATCTTGCCCTGCTGCTCAAGTACGACAGCGTCCACGGCCGGTTCAACGGCACGGTGAGCTCGGGCGAGGGCTCTTTGATCGTTAACGGCAAGGAGATTCGGATCACCCGCGAGACTGACCCGGCGAACCTGCCCTGGAAGGCGCTCAAGGCCCAGGTCGCTCTCGAATCGACCGGGCGGTTCACGAACAAGGCCGCGCTTCAGAAGCACCTCGACGCCGGCGCTGAGCGAGTGATCCTCTCCGCCCCCGCCAAGGACAAGCTCGACGCCACGATCGTGCTCGGCGTCAACGACCACACGCTGAAGGCCTCGGACCGGATCGTCTCCAACGCGTCGTGCACGACCAACTGCCTCGCGCCGATGGCCAAGGTGCTGCACGAGTCGTTCGGCATCGAGAAGGGCCTGATGACCACGATCCATGCCTACACCAACGACCAGCGGGTGGCGGACCAGGTTCACGAAGACCCCTACCGGGCCCGGAGCGCCGCGGTCAACATCATTCCGTCATCGACGGGCGCGGCGAAGGCCGTCGGCGAGGTGATCCCCGACCTCAACGGCAAGCTCACCGGCTACGCCCTGCGCGTCCCTGTGCCCGACGGGTCGGTCACCGACCTGACCGCCGTGCTCAAGAAGGACGTCACGAAGGACGAAGTCAATGCCGCGATGAAGGCCGCGGCGGACGGACCACTCAAGGGCATCCTCGAGTACGCGACCGATCCGCTGGTCTCCAGCGACATCATCGGCAACCCGCACTCCAGTATCTTCATGTCCGACTGGACGCTCTCGATGCAGGGCAA
>DAIDJG010000440.1 GCA_027451445.1 Singulisphaera sp. | reverse complement strand
CGCTTATTGTTCTTTGTCCCGGAGGGACATTTGAAAATAGCCCAGCGTTTTAACGCTGGGATTGCGTACGACTCGCCCACTCATTCTCAGTCCCGGAGGGACGGCAGCATCGCGCATAGGGTAAACGCTCGCGGTCGTTTCGACCGCCCCTCCGGGGCAGATGAAGAAATTATGGGACGCTTTGGACCGACCCAGCGTTAAAACGCTGGGCTATTCTCAACTGCCCCCTACGGGGCAAAGACAAGAATCTAACTCAACCCACCTACGTCATGATTTCGGGAAGTTATTCCCGGCCTGTTCCTAAGTGTGTGGTTGGTTCTTCCTAAAGCCGCTGGTTGCTTCTTCCCCGAGCCTGGAGCGAGCCATGGATGCGAAGTATGCCCCGCCGCAGGGCCGAACGTGGAAGGCGGCCGAGTTGCGAAAACTTCCCCCTGAACAACGGGATGCCATTTTGGAGGCTGCAGCCGCCCTTGCCGAGAAAGACTACCGGAATGATTCCCAACTAACAGCCTTCGAAGCGTTCGGCAAGGACGACCTGTATGGCGACAGCTCGAGCACCCAAACGCGGTGAAGTCTGGCTCATCGATTTCGATCCTGCCGCTGGCGCTGAAATCCAAAAGATCCGACCGGCTGTTGTCATCAGCCTCGATACGATCGGGCGTCTCCCATTGCGAATGGTCGTCCGCATCACGGACTGGAAGCCCCAGTATGGGAGCTACCCTTGGTTCGTGGAGTTGCCCGCATCTTCGACGAATGGTTTGGATAAAGACTCTGGAGCCGATGCGTTTCAAACGAAGTCCGTTTCGCAGACCCGCTTCGTCCGCCCGCTCGAAGAGCTCACAGCGGCTCAATTGGACGAGATCGCTTCGGCTATCGCGTTGTGTGTGGGCGCCCCTTGACTCTCAGGTAGGAGTAGTGGCCGTACACAGAAGATGGAGCGATTGAAGAGAGATTGAATGAAAGCGCTGGAGTGCGTGAACGGAACCAGCGCTAGCTCGGCGATCACGGGACGACGACGGCCCACTGCGCGAAGTCGTACGCCCCAATCGACTGATCAGCCAGCAAGATCCCCAGCGCGCGCGGTGCTCTTCAACGTACCGTCGGCCTCTGGTGGCGTCGTGAGAATCTCTCCCACGACGCGCGCAGGCCGTCCGTCCGTCAGCGTCTGGGCCCGGCCGTTGGCGTGGTAAGCCAGGCGCGCGTGATCCAGCCCCATGAGATGAAGGACCGTCGCCTGAAAATCGTTCGGGGTGACGACCTTGTCAGCCGCACGGTGCCCCACCTCGTCAGTGGCGCCGTGAATTGTTCCGCCCCGGATGCCGCCGCCGGCGAGCCAGATCGAGAAGCCCTGGCCGTTGTGGTCCCGGCCGGCGTTGTCGTCCAGAGTGCCCTCAACGACCGGGAGCCGTCCGATCTCGCCGCCCCAGTGGACGAGCGTCGTGTCCAGGAGCCCTCGCTGTTTCAGGTCGGCAACGAGCGCCGCGGCGGGGCGGTCCGTGCGTCGGCAGATCTCGGGCAAGGTCTTCTTGATGGAGTTGTGGTTGTCCCACGGCTGCCCGCCCAGGAATAGCTGCACGAAACGAACCCCGCGCTCCACCAACCGACGTGCGAGCAAGCAACGCGTGCCGTACTCCCGGGTCGCATCCTGGTCCAGCCCGTAGAGCCGCTTGATGTACTCGGGCTCGTCCGAGATGTCGAGCGCCTCCTTGGCCGCGGTCTGCATCCTGGCGGCGAGCTCGTACGTCCGGATCCGTGCCTCCAGATCGCTCTCGCCGGGGTGCGACTCCGCGTGGCGGTGATTCAGCATCTCGAGAAACTGGAGATTCCGCGCCTGCGCCTCGCCCCGGAGGTGGGGCGGAGGGTCGAGGTTGAGGATGCGCGGGTCCTGCGGGCGAAGGACCGTGCCCTGATAGAGCGGCGGCATGAAACCGCTCGACCAGTTGTGCGTGCCGTCGACCGGATGCCCGCCGGGATCGGAGAGGACCATGTACGCAGGGAGGTTTTGCGACTCGCTGCCGAGCGCATAGACGACCCAGCTCCCGAGCGTGGGACGCCCGGTGACGCCCGCGATTCCGCCGTGAAAGTAGCGGATCGAGACCTCGTGCCCGTTGTGCCCCGTGTGCATCGACCGGATCAGGCAGAGGTCGTCCACCATGCGCGCCGTTTCGGGCAGGAGCTCCGACACGTCCATACCGCACTGCCCGTGTTTGGCGAACTTCCAGGGGGTCCCGAGCAGCTTCTTGCTGGCCCGATTCACGAAGCTGAAGACGACGTCGCCGCCGTAGTCGCTGCCGTGGTGTTTCGAGAGCTCGGGCTTGGGATCGAACAGGTCGACGTGCGACGGCCCGCCGTGCATGAACAGCGAGATCATCGCGTTCGCCTTCGGGGCGAAGTGCGTCGGCCGAGGGCGGAGATCGAGCGGCAGGTTTTCGCCCGGCTTGCCGGGCACATCAGCGAGCAATCCATCCTGGCGCAGCAGGTGCGCCAGCGCGAACGTGCCGACACCGAACGCGGACCGTGCCAGGAACTGCCGTCTGTTGTGGGGGAATGGATCAATCGACATAGAGGAACTCGTTGGAACAGAGGAGTTGCTGGCAGAGGTCCGTCAGCGCGGCGAGCTCTGCGTCGCCGCCGGCGCGCGGGGCCGTGACGAACGCGACGGCCGCGGCGAGCTCCTCGCGGCTGACCGGGCGCTGATAGGCCAGATCCCAGGCTGCGGTGATGATCCGTTGTAAACGATCGGGGCCAGTCGCGTCGGCCGGTGCCGCGGCACGAAGCCGCTGCGCCATCGCCTTCGCATGACTCAGGGTGAACTCGCTATTCATCAGCACCAGGGCCTGCGGTGCCGATGTGCTGAGCACGCGGCGGTCGCAGTTGACGGCCATCGCCGGGGCATCGAACGCGGCGAGCAGCGAGACCGCCTTTGTACGGCGTGCCTGGAGGTAGATACTCCGGCGCGGCGAATCCTTGTCGGGGAGCACCTGGCCGACCGTATCTTCCACCACCGCCACCGGCGGCCCGAACGGGGTCCGGTCGAGCCGACCCGCGACGGCGAGCACCTTGTCGCGCAGCGCCTCGGCGTCGAGCCGGCGGACGGCGTAGCGGCCGAAGAGGGCGTTCTCACTGTCCACGACGTCCTGCGCGGGATTGCGCCGGGAGGACTGTCGGTAGGTGGTCGACGTCACGATCAGCCGATGCATCCGCTTGAGTCCCCAGCCGCCGCGCGCGAGTTCATCGGCCAGCCAGTCGAGCAACTCCGGGTGCGTGGGTCGAGTGCCGAGCATGCCGAAGTCGCCGGGCGTCTCGACGATCCCTCGGCCCAGATGATGGAGCCAGATCCGGTTCATGACGACGCGCCCGACGAGCGGATGCCGGCCGTCGACAAGGTGGCGTGCGTAGGCGAGGCGTCGGCCGGTCGTCGGCAGAGCCGGGTCGTCGGGAGGCACCTCGTACCGCTGACCGTCCGGCGCCGCGATGGTCAGGTCGCCGGGCCCGACGGCGGTTTTCGGCTGGCGGTGGTCGCCTCGATAGAAGATGTGCGTCTCGGGTGCGACCCCGGGCGACTCGTCGAGCACGCTGACGAAGTCCTCCCGCGGCTTCTCCGCGCGCTTCGCGGCGACTCGCTCGCCGTCCTTCTTCAGTTCGTCGGCGGCCTTGGCGTCGTACTGGTAGAGCACCCCCGCGCTGATGTTCACGCTGGGATTGGCGGTCAGCAGCGCCTTCTGCTCGCTGGTCCGCTTATCGGCCGGCGTGTCGAGCGCCGCACGGAGCTTCGACCGCATCTCGTCGGGGAACTTGGCGAGCTCTTTATCCGTTGCGATCGCGAGGAACTTCGCGGTCTTGGCGTCGAGATCCTTCTGGATCACCTGCGCCTCAGCCTCGACCGCCGTAGCGCGGGCGCGGTCGGCATCGGAGTAGAGCGAGACGAGGCGCTGGCGGGGCTGTCGCCAGTGTTGCGGGTCGAGGGCCGGCTCGAACACGGCGCGAAGGCGGTAGTAGTCCAACTGCGGGATCGGGTCGTAGCGATGATCGTGGCATTGGGCACAGGCGACGGTCAGACCCAGCACCGCCGAACCGACGATCTTGATCGTGTCGGAGACGACCTGGTTCGACACCGCGGGGTCCGTGCTCCCACTGGCGGTGCCGTCGGGTGCGTTGCGCAGGAAACCGGTCGCCGCGAGGAGCTGCGTCTGTTCGGGCGTCAGGTTCGACCAGGGCTTGGGGACCAGTTCGTCGCCCGCGAGCTGTTCGATGAGAAACTGGTCGAACGGCTTGTCGGCGTTCAGGGCCTGGATCACATAATCGCGGTACTTGTAGGCGAACGATCGAACCGTGTCCTGGGCGCCGTCGCCTTCCGAGTCGGCGTAGCCCGCCGCGTCGAGCCAGTGCCGCGCCCAGCGTTCGCCGTAATGCGGGCTGGCCAGGAGCCGATCCACGAGCTGCTCGTAGGCGTTGGGCGACGGATCGTCGACGAACGCCTCGACCTCCTCGGGCGTCGGCGGCAGACCCGTCAGGTCGGCGTGAATCCGGCGGATGAGGGTGCG
>DAIDJG010000439.1 GCA_027451445.1 Singulisphaera sp. | reverse complement strand
GCCGAACAAGCGGATGCGGGAATCCGGCCGGGACATCCAGTCGTCGAGGGGATCCCGAAACAGCTTGTGCCCCTTGCGAAAGAACTTGTTGAAAAGCGATTGAATCGTGGAGAGGCTGATGACGTTTTCGCGCTCCATCAGCTTGCGGGCCGCCATCCTCCAGCGCCAATTCGCGTTGTCGTACTCCTCGAGGACCGCTCGGATCGGAAACTTGATGTCATAGGCCCAGTCCGGCAGCGTGATCGCCGGTTGCCGGCTCTTCGAACTGGCCGTGGACGCGACGATATCGGTGTAGGCGTCGCAGAAGTCGGCGTCCAGCGCCCCGACCGCGAACATCCACGCGCTGCGGAACAGGTCGGATCGGAGCAATTGCTCCGTTGCGGTCGTCCGCGGCAAGGGATCCGCGTGCTCGAGGATCATGCGCGCTCGCATGATGTCTTCGCGGAAATGTTGCAGAGCGGTGCCGGGCAAGGCGCACTCCTATCTGCCGACTCGAGCGACACCCGCTGTCAGTCTACGTAGCCAGCCACTTCTTCGTTGAAGTGGATGGAATTCGTCTCCTCGTTGTACCAGACGTTTCGATCTTGCGGGAACACGACGTTCCAGAGATCGACGATCTCCTCAGCCTCGAGCCCGCTCCGGATGTGCTCGACGATTTCGCTTGCGACCGGTGGCGATACCGGCGCCTCTTCCGGAAAGAGCTCCGAGTAGATTTCGGGGAGATCGGACGGCTTGACCTTCTCCACGCCTCGGGCCAACGTCTCGGCGGCTTCGGTCGTTGAAAGTGTGGGCATCTTGGAAACTCCACCACCGGCGCGTTCGCGTATTTGATACCTGTCGATTCTAAAGTAGCGCTTAAGACTCCGCCAAGCCTCTGGGGGCGATCGGCTCGCGACTGCAAGCCAGGGCGGTTGCATGGCACCGCTTCCCATCCTCGGGGCAATCGCTACGACTCCGGTGGAAACATTCCGAGTTCGATCAGTCCCTCTCTCAGGTCGACTCGGTAGTCGAGGTTGATCTCGAGTACGGAGACCGTCGCTCTTCCCGCCGGGGTCAACCCGACCAGGATGGGGCCGTCCCAGCGGAAGTGCTTGCTCCATTTGTGGCGGCGGGGATTGAAGAGCGGAACGATTCGCTTTGTGAATTCATCAATTCCCGAAATATTTGAACCTTTGTGATTGTTGCACGCAAAGCACGCCAGGCAAAGGTTTCCGGCCCGTGTAGGGCCGTGATGCTTTTTGGCGATGATGTGATCGATCTCGAAGGGGAGCTCGAGGTCCTCTTGCGAGACCTGGCAATACTCGCAACGACCACCGGCCCGTCGCCACACGAGTTCGACCAGCTCGCGTTCCATGCGTGACTATTGGGCTTCGGGTGATCCATTACCAGCACGGCGCGCTTTCAAAGAGTGGCGCGCCTTTAATTTCATCAGTGAAATGACGTGGCCGACCTTCTCATAGCAGTTGATCTCGTTTTGCTCCTGGTCGGTCAGGGTTCCCTCCTGGGCCTTGGCCGAAAGCTGGCGCATATGTTCGAGGTCGGCGGGAGGAAAAGCGAGGTCAAGGAACGCCTGAGCGACCGGGGCGCTCAGTGTTCCCTGGTCGGCTTGCAGGATCCGACTCCAGATTGCGGCTTCGGTGGTGTCGCCCGACGCGGTGCGCGTGACACGCTCCTCACCGGTTGATGGTCTTGCGGTTCTCGCCATCTGGAGTCCTCCCCATTCGTTGCTACTGAATGGGAGTCTACCACGTTTCCGGTGTAGCGGAAAACGCTCTCCCAGTGCAGCGCCGTCCGATTCCGGAGCTCACAGGGATGTCGCAGGTCGCAGGCTTCGGAGTGCGTGTGGCTTGCCACCGCTTTCGAGCTGAGAGGGCCGTTCGAACACAGTAGCGACCCACCGCGCTCGCCGGGGGCCCTTTTGGGCTCGATGAACCGAACACGAAATGGTCCCTCATCCCCGCTTCGTCTTCCGAGCCCGCGCCTCCGGGCCGGGGCCCTCCTCGACCAGCAGACCCAGTCGCCGGGCCTCGGCTCTGTAAGCGTCCCGGGCGGTAACGGGCGTACTCGCCGGACGCTAGTGAACGAACGGCCGTTTCTCGATGGTTTCGGAACCGGCCGTGTGCTACGATAACCCTCGATTCAGTCCGAACACTCGACGAATCCCATTCTTATGGCGACACGAACAGGTCCGTCGAAAGCCCAATCCGTGGGAACGGCGGTTCTCGAACAACTTGCTGATTTGGACTTCCGGAGCATCTCGCCCGAAACCGCACGGAAGCTGCTCGAGTTCCGCTTTGATGATTTCCACCAAGAGCGGGTGAACGCGCTCGCTGAGAAGGCTCGACAGGGTCGTCTGACGGCCGCGGAAGAGGATGATCTCGACGAGTACATCCGCGTCGGGACGCTCCTCGGCATCCTTCAGTCGAAGACACGCCAGGTACTGAAGAACGCGGGCCGGCAAGGCGTAGCACATCCTTGATTCGAGAGCATGACGCGTCCGTCAGGCAGAGGCGCGAGCGCGAGGCGATCCATGCTCAGCGAACAGAACATTGAGGCCGAGCTCAGTTATTCCTACCTGCATGCTGTGGCAACCAGGGCCGGGTTTTCCTGCGAATACCGCAATCGCCACCTCGACGGCGCTGGTGTTGACGCAACAATGACCGAAGATGGTCGGGCGCTCGCGACGGATTCGATCCTGACTTCGTTTTCCGTCGACGTACAACTCAAGGCGACGTATCAGGAACTCCCTCAGCAAGACGGTCGGATCTCCTACTGCCTGACCATCCCTCATTACGATAAACTGCGGATGGAGGAGGTGGGAGCCCCTCGCATTCTGATCGTCCTCCGGCTGCCCCCAAAGGCGGACGATTGGCTTCAGATCAACGAGGATGCCCTCGTCATGAAACGATGTGCCTACTGGATCAGTCTCCGGGGGGCACCGCCAAGCGAAAATGATCGGCACCAGACCGTTTACATCCCCAGTACCAATCTGTTGACGCCTTCGGGCCTCACCGAACTCATGACGCGCTTCTCTCGGCGCGAGGTGGTTCCCTATGCGGCCTGATCAACTTCCCGAGTCACTCACCCGGCTCGTCAGCCCGCGCGCCGTGCGGGTCTACGCCGAGGGCCTGGGCTGGCAGCGTGTGGAAGGCGTGAACGGAACGATTGCCGCCTTCAGGAACCCGACCTCGCCGCTCCGCCAGCTCATCGTGCCGTTAGACGAACGCCTGGACGACTATGCGCTCCGGACCGCGGAGGCCATCGAACGCCTGGCCGAATTCGAAAAGCGATCGCCCAGGGAGGTCCTGAATCACCTCCTTTTGTCCCCTTCCGACGTGCTCTCCTTCGGCGAGGTCAGCCCGGATGCCGAGGCCGGCGACCTCCCGCTCGACCACGCCGTCCGCATGGTTGACGGGACCCGGAAAATCCTGCTCTCCGAGGCGCACAGCGTCCTGGTTCCGCAGCCTTATCACCCTCGGATGTCGCGTAGCGAGGCGGAGGAATTCGTCGCGCGCTGCCGTCTGGGACAGGCCGAGCCGGGGAGCTTCGTCCTCACGGTCGCGTGCCCTCTGGACGTGAAGGCGGACCTGCTCGGACCTGAGGGAGAGCCGTTCGCCCGCAGGGTGACCTCTCTGCTGATGGACTCCCTCGAAGCGCTCGCCCACGCGGCCGATCGGATGCAGATCGACGACCTCACCGACACCACACGCCACCCCGGCATCAGCGCGAACCTCTGCGAGGCGCTCCTGCTGCTGAGGCCCTCCGGTGAGCGCTCCCGTTTGAACGTGACCGTCTCCTGGTCCCGCGCACTCCTGCCCGCCAACCACGAACGGAAACGAGCGGTCGCCTTGCGGCAGGAAGTCTTCGACGTCGCCGAGGCCGTCGCCCCGCGCTTGCGGGCCGTCCCCAAACCGACGATCGACCATTTCTTCGCGTACGTCGACGAACTACGCGGCCAACCCACCCGCAACGATCCACGCCCGTCCGGGGAAGTTCGCTTCACGATTTTCGACCAGGAGGCCGACATCCGCGCGAAGGCTGATCTCAACGCACACGACTACACCATTGCGGCTGAGGCGCATCTCAACCGTCGCGTTGTCGGGTTTCAGGGCGTTCTGGAACGAGTCCCTAGGTTGAACCGAATCAAGGACGTGACGAGCTTCGCCATCGTCGCGTTCGGCTGGTCCGAAGATTCGGACCAAACTCAGACGCGATAACTGCCCTTCGCGAAGGGAACATTGTTGCGACCTGGCGAGCGCTGAAGCGTGGGAACCATTCGCTGACATGCCGAAGCGGCAATGCCTGTCCTCTAAATGACCTTTGTCCTCTAAATGACCTTGCACGAACGTGGGACCCAGTCGACGGAATGCTGGTATCATGTCTCCCCGACCCCAGCCACCTTGTGTGGCTGGTGAAGGAGGTCACTGGCTAGCAATGCTGGTATCATGTCTCCCCGACCCCAGCCACCTTGTGTGGCTGGTGAAGGAGGTCACTGGCTAGCATCGAAGAAACCCGTGTCATCACCTCCCAACCCCAGCCACCTTGTGTGGCTGGTGAAGGAGGTCATCGGCTAGAGACAGGCGACCGCGCGAAGGAAGATCGTTTGGCTCAAGGTCGTCGTCTAGCCTGCGACCTTCTTCACCACCCGCACAAGGCGGGTGGGGTCGTAAGTGCCGGGCAAAGTGTCTAGCCTGCGACCTTCTTCACCAGCCACGCAAGGTGGCTGGGGTCGGGGGACGGCATCCGACGCCCCTCAGGCCAAATCATACCGGTGCAGACACCATGGATATGCTCAAACAGAAGCCGCGTGTCCAGACGCGTCCCAAGTTCCCGCAAGGTTATTTAGTGCTTTGAGTGCGGGCCGCCAAACTTCGGTCGACAGGTCCGCTGGCGACGGGTCGCAGTCCTACGCGCGATAGGCAAATCTCATCTCGGGTGGGCGGGGAAGCGCTGGAGGCTGGGGAGCCGCTCGTAGGAAACGCCAGGCTGGTCGACTGTGGCCCTGGTGACCTCGGCGAGGGTTTCGCCCGATGCGAGGATCTGCCCGCTGTTCGACCACGCCACCCATTTGCCGGCCAGCTCGCGGGGAGGTTTCGGATAGGCCGGCGGCTTGATGGGTCTACCGGCAGCCTTGCCCGCAAGCGACGGAGCCACGTTGGGCAGTCCCTTCCGTTTCATTGGGGGCTCCTGGGTCCATTGTGAGAGGACGATCTTGCGCAACCCACGTAGTGCTTATTCTAACACCCGGCCTCTTACGCGGGGATGGAAACACGCTGGAATTTTCTCATTCTCACCCCCGGTTCGTCTTCCGAGCCCGCCCGTCCGGGCCGGGTCCCTCCTCGACCACCAGACCCCGGCGCCGGGCCTCGGCCAGGGGCAGGTACACGCACACCTCGTAATCGCCCACGTGACCCCAGATTTCCACCATGTCCTCGTCCGGATCGACACGGTAGCGCGTGACGTGAAGATCATCCGAGACGACTCCTGAGCAGGCGACGTATCGCACAAGATGCTCCCATGGTGATCGCTGGGACTCTTGTAGGGTGGGCACGGCCCGCCGCCAGTTCGCGGAACGCTGGTGGGCCGTGCCCACCCGACATGGACTTACTCCTTGCGGCGGACGAGCCGGTGCCCGCGCACCGTAAAGCCCAACTCGGCGAGACGGGCGTTCCAGCCCTCGCGGGTGCCGATCGTCGCGGTATCCGCGAGCAGGCCGTGCTTCTCCTCCTGCGCACTGAGACGCGCGAACCGGCCGGTCAGCGGGTGGCCGGGGGACAGGAACGTCTCCTTACGGTGCAGGACCGGCGGGTTCGGGCTGGTCGCGTAGTCGAGGCAGTCGATCTCCCGGGTCCGCAACGACAACTTCACGCTCCGACGCAGCGCGGGGTGGGGATCCGTCTCGAACTCGGGGTAGACCAGATACGACACCTTGCCCGACTGCCGGTGCAGCTTGATCAGGTTCGCACCGTCGATCTCACCGAGGTAGGTACGGGCGCAGCCCTCGTAGACCCTCAAGAGCGGCTCCAGCGCATCGAGCGCCGAGCGGTGGACATAGAGCGCGTTGGGGAGCAGCTTCCCGACCGTCGACCGCCGGCAGGCCTCGTCGACCGCCTCCGCGTCCCCCGCCTGGAACAGCAGCGCGTCGGCCGATCGGCAGGCCTGCGCGTAACTGCCGAAGAACGCGCGCATGTCGCGCTGGAGGCCGACCGGCAGCACCGAGACCGGCGGCCGACGTCGGAACCGGCCGAGGGCCAGGTAGACGAGCAGGTCTTCGGTACAGCGCCGGGTGATCGCCTCCCATTCGGCCTCGCCCGTCACCCGCTTGATGAGCGCGAACGCCCGCTTCAGCGAACCCAGTTGGGTTGCAACCTCCGATGCGGCCGGGAATTCGTCCGGCTCGGGCAACCGGCCAAGCTCGGCGATCGCCGCCATGAGCGGCTCGAGCAGCGCCCCGTTTTTCTCGAAGCGCACCTCAAAGAGCCGCTTCTGCGGCACCGACACGCTACAGTGGTATCATTGCGCCAAGTAGTGGTGAACGACGGTTTCCCCCTTGAACATGGAGAGAGCGTTACTCCAGGCCGGAACGCCTTCAGCGATGGTCTCCGACCCGATGAACACCAACGGAGAGGATTAAGATGGACCCACGATTTAGAATATTCTACAGAATCGTTAGTCACCAATCGCCATGCAGAGTTCGCAAATAACAAATTATAATCGATCCTCGCAAACCGCCTAATCGCCGATATCCCCTCATTTCCGTCCAAACCCTCCAAACTGAACGCTCGGGAGCCGACAATCTGCTGGTTGTCGATCAAATGACTAGCAGGTCCGAGAAATACAAAATTCGTCGCACCTGGAGCGTGACGCAAGTCGGGAGTAACGTTATTCTTGGGGCAGTTGGCTTTAGTTTGCCACGTTTTTTTTCGTCGCACCTCTGGTTTTTCGGCCCTTTTCTGACGAA
>DAIDJG010000438.1 GCA_027451445.1 Singulisphaera sp. | reverse complement strand
TGAAACGCGACCAGGAGCAATTGACGCGTTTCTGCGTTTTTCCTAAAGTTCGGCCCTCCGAATCCTTCAAGGGACTGAAGCGAAAGGGGGCACCCATGGCTTGGCGATGGACCGCGCGTCGGGTGTTGATTTCGTTGTTCGTGGTCGCGCACATCAGCGCGACGATCCTTTGGGTGATGCCGCGCTGTGCCCTTCGCGACCGCAGCTATCCGGTCATTTCCCCCTACATACTGAGTCTCGGCCTCTGGCAACAGTGGGGTATGTTCTCGCCCGACCCCTTCCGCACGGTCTTTGTGATGCAAGCGGACGTGACCGACGCCCAGGGCATCCGCCATCACTTCGACTTCCCCAAGATGGCGGATTACCCGGGCTGGGAGGGCATGCTCCGCTACCGGCACCCCAAGTACGAGGTAAACCTCGTTCCCGAGTACGAGCAGAGGCTGCGCGAGTTCGGTGCCCGGCACGCGGTGCGACAGCTCGGCATCCCCGCCGCGTCGTACCCACTCAGCGCCCACCTGTATTTCGTGCACCGGCTGATCCCGCCGCCGGGTGTGCCGAACGACCCGATGAAGCCGAGCGAGATCCACACTTTGGGCAGCTACACCTTCGCGAGCCTGTCGGAGGTCTATCCGTGAATCCTCTTCGCGCCTGGAAGACGTTCTGGTTCCAGCCGACCTCGGCCCGGCCGTTGGGGGCGTTTCGCATCATCTTCGGCCTGATCGTGCTGGTGAACCTGGGGCTCGAGTCGACGGAACTTACCTACTGGTGGACCAACGCCGGTATTCTGCGAGGGGCTGAGGCCCGTGAGTTCGCACTGCCCTATCGCTTCACGCCGCTCCTCTACGCGGAAACGCCCTGGATGGCGCGCGGCATTGTGGCGGCGTCGGTCGTCGCCGGAGTACTGTTCACGCTCGGCTGGCGGACGCGGGTGATGAGCGTGTTGCTCTACCTGGGCAACCTCGCCCTCTACCAGCGGAACGTTGCGTGCAACTGCGGACCGGACGCTTTGTTGATGGTCATGCTCTTCTACCTCATGCTCAGTCCCTGCGGCGCTGCATACTCGCTCGACGCGCGCCGAGAGGCGCGGCGACGCGGTACGCTGGCCGAACCGATCATCACTCCCTGGGCCCAGCGCTTGATTCAGTGCCAGCTCGCGATGATGTACTTCTCGACGGCCGTTTGGAAGTGCGCGGGAGTGTGCTGGCCGAACGGCACGGCCCTCTATTACATCATCAACAACGCCGAGGTGGGCCGGTTCTCGCTCGACCCGCTTTCGCAATACCCGATCGCGTTCGGCTTGCTTACCCACCTGGCGTTCCTCACAGAATTTCTGATCCCCTTCTTCATCTGGTTTCGCCCCACGCGTCCCTGGGTCATCGTGTTGGGACTCGGCCTCCACATCGGTGTGCTCTTCACGGTCAATGTCCCACTGTTCGGTGAGATGATGACGGCCTGCTACCTCACGTTCCTCACGCCAGAGGAATGGGATGGCCTCATGCGCGGCTTGAACCCGATCAACTGGTTCCGGCGCTCGCCAACCGCCACTGTCTCCGGGCGCTTGGATCCCCCGTCTGCGCTTCGCGGGCCGCATCGCGAAGTTTTCGAGGCCTCGGAGACGCTGATCGCCAACGGGTGACGGCGCGGGGACCTCTCGATGGAAATCCCCGAATGCCGCCTGGATGTGCGGCCGAAAAACCGCAAGAATTCGGGCCCACGGTCAGGGGATTGTCGCTTCACCACTCATAGCGTTCACTCAATCGGTCTCACGAAGAAGAGAGAAGCTTCGTGAGATCGGTTGGGCTGAACGCGTTCCCATTTCTAGGGGAGAGCCGCTTTCGGATTGTCAGGCGCAACCCGAACGAGTCGGTTGTCCTTCACATCCCACCCATCCCAAATCCGTGCCGAATCCGGGTGGTGGTGACGCACCCAGAGAGTCGCTTCGTCGAGTTTGAGCCGCCGCGCGTCGCCATCGGCAGCCAGCGCAGCCATCAGATCTTGAGCCAGCTCCCGATTTGGGCCGGCCATTTCGGACACGAGTCGGAGTGAGTCCCTCGCCTCCCCATTGCCAGAGAGAGCGCGCGCGAAGTCGATCCAAAGTCTCACGACCGGATCCGAATGGCGGCTTAATTCGACGAGAGGTTCAGGTGGCAAACTCACACCAAGCGCCGCGGCGTACGCGAGCGGACGGGTCAATTGCACGCGCAGCCAATCCGGCCAACCCTCGCTTTTGAGCACCGTGAGCTCGTAGGCCTTGGGGTCCGCGGCAACCGTGTCCGCCGTCACCGATTCCGCCATCAAATAGCGCGCGAGTGGCGGAAGGGGCTTGCGCAGGCAGATCTCCCAGTAGTCGCGCTGGGTCACCCGAGGGTCTCGGCTGAGCGCGAACGCGGCCTGAATGCGCTCGTCCTCGGTGCGCTGGGATGCATGTAAGACGAAGATATTGCTCCAGATAGAACGCAGCGACCAGGCCCCGTAGACGAAATAACCGATCAGCCCGACAAGTGTGATGAGCCCGAGAATACTCAGGTAGAAGAGGCTGCCATACTTTTCTTGTTCCGTTTTGCGCGGCGGAGCCGGGTCGGGGGTGACGATCGGCAAGTTCGGGTAGGGCGAGCGCCAGGGTTCCGACGGAGGCGGTTCGAAGTGGGGTGCCATAGGTCACATCCGGTGGTCGTGTCAACAGTGTTGCTAGTTTACTCCGTGATGTTCACTGCGGTCACCACGGATTGACCGTCGCTGGCATCAGAACGTAAGCTTGCACCGGTGAATTGCTACCGGTCTCTTTCCCTCGAACGACCGGTGGCACACCTGCCCTCTGGAAGTGCAGCATAGACGCAGAATCGAGGGGGACGCCACCACCTTGAGGAATGTTTTTCCATGTTGTCCCACCTAATCCGTTTTCTGCGAGAAGAAGATGGACCGACTGCGGTGGAATACGCGGTAATGCTCGCCCTCGTGATTGTCGTTTTGATGAGTGCGATCACGGCCGTCGGTAATTCCACAGCGGGTGTCTGGTCGACCGACGCAAGCCGAATCAGCACAGCGACGAGTTGAACCAACATCTAACGAATCCTGTCTGGGCTCGCCCGCATCGGCGTGAGAGTGGTAGCATGACGACCGGGTGGTCTCACGGGTGAGACCGCGCTCAATGGTTCGTTGTGCGCCACGATTGCTCCTTCATGAAGCTGAAACGTCTGCCTGAGGATTTCCAAGTCGAAGAATTGCCCCTCGTCAGCGGGGGCCAGCGGGGACGGTTCACCTTCTACCGTCTGACGAAGAGTGGAATGGGTACGCTCGAGGTCATCGATGCGATCTGCCGGCGCTGGAACCTCGCTGGGCGCCGTCTTAGCTACGGCGGACTGAAAGATCGTCACGCCCGCACAATCCAGTATCTGACCATTCACGAAGGGCCGGAGCGCACGCTCAAGGAGGCCAGTTTCGAGCTCGCGCCCCTGGGGCGGCTGGAACGGCCCTATGGGCCCGACCAGTTCTCCGGCAACCGGTTCGTCGTAACCCTACGCGACCTGTCGCGTCCCGCTGTCGAGAAAGCCGAGCGAGCTCTTGCCGAACTGCCTCGCGACGGATTGCCCAACTACTTTGACGACCAACGGTTCGGTTCCGTCGGCTTCGACGGCGGCTTCATCGCCCACGCATGGCTCACTGGTGACCACGAACGCGCACTCAAACTCGCGTTGGCTGAGCCGAACCCCTCCGACCGGCCCGGAACCAAGGCCGAGAAAGCCATCCTCCGCGAGTTTTGGGGTCGTTGGCCCGAAGCGAAGGCCGCGCTCGAACGCTCCCATGCGCGCAGCATCGTGACCTATCTCGTCGACCATCCCACGGACTTTCGAGGCGCCTTCGCCCGCGTCCGCCGCGAGCTGCGCTCGCTTTACTTTTCCGCCTTCCAGAGCCATCTCTGGAACCTGCTGCTCGGTCACTGGATCGAGCGGACCACGCAGCCCGATCAGCGCGTCGCGCTCGACTTCAAGGTCGCTGCGCTCCCGATCCACCGAGGGCTCGACCCCGACCAGGCGCGTGAACTTGCAGACCTCCGCATTCCTCTCCCGTCCTCGCGCAACGCCATCCCCGAGGGACCCATGCGCGAGGTTGCCGCCGAGGTCCTTGGCGGCTTCGGCCTGAGCTGGGAGAACCTTCGCATCAAACATCTCAAGGATGTCTTTTTCTCGAAAGGTCTACGCCCTGCCCTGTTCTTCGCCGGAAACCTGTCGCATTCGACCGCCGCTGACGAGCTAGAGCCGGGCCGGCGCAAGCTGACCCTATCGTTTGATCTACCGAAGGGGGCGTATGCCACGCTCGTCGTCAAACGCATCACCGATGCCGCTCGATAGTCGCGAAGGACAGCCCGGAAATCCCATGAAGCTATCTGTCCTTTTCGAGGACAATCACTGTCTCGTCGTCGACAAGCCCGCCGGACTGCTGACGCAGGGCGACGCGACCGGGGCGCTTTCGGTCGTCGACTGGGCGCGGGCCTACCTGAAAGAACGGTACGCAAAA
The DNA here is from genome assembly GCA_027451445.1 of Singulisphaera sp. Classification (GTDB taxonomy): domain Bacteria; phylum Planctomycetota; class Planctomycetia; order Isosphaerales; family Isosphaeraceae; genus DAIDJG01. The sequence goes on along the minus strand of DAIDJG010000438.1, from coordinate 13,982 downwards.
CCGGGGAACGTGTTCGTCGGTCTGGTCCACCGGCTGGATCAACCCACTTCGGGTGTCGTTCTGCTGGCACGCACTAGCAAGGCGGCCGCGAGGCTTTCCGCGCAGTTTCGCGAGGGGACGGTTGAAAAGGTGTACTGGGCGGTCGTCGAGGGAAACTGCACGGCGTCTTCAGGGGAATGGGTCGACGTCTTGCGCAAGGACCGAGAGCGTAACGTCGTCGAGACGATCGAAGCCGACGACGACGGCAAAAGCGCGCGCGTCGCTTTTCGGGTGCTGGGCCGTTCGCCTGGGACGACCACCCTCGAGCTTCGACCGTCAACGGGTCGAAGCCACCAGCTTCGGGTTCAGCTCGCCACGCGCGGGTGGCCGATCGTGGGCGATCGGAAGTATGGCGCGAAGCAAAGTCTCAACGCGAGCGACGGCGGTTTCCGGGTCGCCTTGCACGCCCGGCAACTGACGTTCAAACATCCGACTTTGAAGGAAGCGATCGCCGTGATCGCGCCAATCCCGGCAGACTGGCCCGCTTCAGGTCGCGCAGGGACGGCAGAGACGACGTGCTGAGATACGCCAAGGGCACGCCCATCACCGTCACGGCGAGCGCCGCGTAGGAACCCCAGCCTGTGGGATCGCCCCCCGGCACTTCAGGCATGGCCGCCAGCGGTGTGGGAGCAACCTGTGATCGTGCGGTCGTCGAGTCGGACGGCGCATCGAGTCCGAACGACTTGATCCGCTGCGCTGGGGTCACAGGCGGTTTCGACTCCTTCTGCGTGTTCTTGACGGCTTCCAGATAGTTCGATGCCGCTTGCCAGAGAGCCTTGTCAGTGAGCCCGAGCTCCTCGGCTTCGCGGCTGGCGACTTGCGGGTCGATTTTGTCTTGAGTGAGGCGACGAATATACCAAAGAGCGCCGGCACGGTTGCCGTCGGTGTCACAAAAGTAAAGGGGACGGACGTCAGCCAAAGAGAGTTCCAGATTGAAGCGGGAAACGTGATCGGCATTGAGCGTGGTGCGGGGGATCGGCAGGGCGACGTAGCGGATGCCTCGCCTGGTGACTTCGGCGATGAACGAGCTGGGGACTTCTGTAGTCTCGCGCAGGTCGACGATGGTCTTGTAGCCTTTCTCGTCGAGCCATTCGAGGCCGGTCGGGTTGGGGACGCTGCCGCCGGAAAGCTTGGCGTCGACGTTGGAGAAGCGCTGGATTCCGGGGGCGGGGCTGACTGGCGTGGGAAGGGAAGCCGAGGCCGCACTGGCGGCCTCGGTCCGTGTCTCGGCGGGGGCCGGGACTGCGCTTACGGGTTTCGGAGCGTCCGCCGCCGGCACTGCGGGCGGCGAGGGCGAGCCACTCCCATAGTTTGTCGTGTCATCCCGGTTGGGAAGAAGGAGCGGACCCAGATCATCATCGAGCGGGTTGGAACTCTTCGCCGGCGTGCTCTTGGTCGCGAGGCTCGACGACGGGGCGGGTTCGAGCAGAGGAATCGAGCTCTTCGCCAGCGAATCGGCAGCCGATCGTGATGCGCGGGGACGCGTGCGATAGGCCTCGTAGGAGGCTTTCGGGGTCGAGTTCCGGGCGCCCGAGTCACCCGGCTTGGGCGCCGGGTCTGCCGAGGGGTTGGCCTCTAATTGCTGGGGCATCGATTCGGTTCCGCTCGGTATGGTCGCGGCTGGACCCGGCGTAACGATCGGACCCGTGACTGGAGCGCCGACGGGGGTACCGTACTCGACGCAGCCAGGCTGCCCAACTCCGCACGTGGAACATCCCTTGCAGCCCCTGTGGAAGGGGCGGAACATGCGTTCGCTCAGATTGCGGAGATTATTGCTGATCCCGCTACCCATGCCGCTGCATGGTCCGCAGGGTCCGAACATCCCTCCGCCCGACTGGCACCCGGTCTGGGAGGCTCCGGCGAGCGCCAGGAGGACCAGGATCCAAACGCGGCTCTGTTGCGGTTTAGGGCGGGCCGGCGTTCCGCTCGGGGAACGCCCGGATCGTAGCCAGTTCAACGTCGTCATCACTCAGTCCTCCTGTTCTCGACACCCGCGCGTCGTCGCGACCGGGTCAAGGACCGCGGTGGGGGGGTGGATTCGAGCGCCGGTCTCTCCGCCGCGGGGGCCGCAACAAGGGCGGGCCCCCCGTCGTCAGATCGGAACCGGTCGACGCGAAGACGCTCACTCGCCGTCATGCTGCGACGGGAGCGGAAGCGCAGGCGGGTCGAGGGCTTCCGAAAGGAGACGGTGCGCATCGGGACGCTCGCGGGTGTCAACTCAATTCGTTGGGTTCAGATCCCTGACGCGACGCGGAGGATGTAAAGCCACCCCGCACGCCGTCCTTTTCGCTCTGGTCGCTTGGGCCGTCGCACATTCCTCACAACCTCTCGAATCCACGCGACCGTGAGGACCGTCGGATCGAGAAAAGTGCAACGTGCAAGGCCGACAAACGACCCGATCTTGAGGATCGTCGGTGAAACTTAGCCGACGATCCGACCGTTGCCAAAAATCATCCCATCTTTCTACAATGTTTTTTCCAACGTCTGCCGTGTACCCCTCAAAGTCTTCCTAAGTTCAATCCCGGCAATGGTTCACCATGCCCGAAAGCTTCCCGAAATCGGGAGAGTTTACCCGATCCGCAACGTCAATTTGGAAGTGGGCGCTGGGGGTTGGAGTGGTCGCGCTGGCCGTTTTCGGCTATCGCTTGCCCGCAGAACCGCATTTCGTGGATGAATCGGCATATTACTCACAAACCTACTATGCGGATCTCTGGGGGCGCGGAGATTTCAATAACCCTGCTTGGTTGGAGTATCCTGCCTATGACTTGCCGCCGTTGCCCAAGTATCTGATCGGAGGGGCCCTCTTTCTGGGGGGATACCCGCGGCCCGGGCGACTCGCGGCACAGCAGTGGTATTTCAATACGTCGAGCCGGTTCGAGAGCCGAGAGTCGCTCACCGTCGCCCGGATACCGTCGGTGCTCTTGGGGGCGCTGGGGGTTGTGGCGGTTTTCGGGCTGGGGGTGCAATTGCGCGATGTGCCTACAGGGGTGGTTGCCGCTGCCGTCGTCATGTTCAATCCTCTCTATTACAGCCACGCGCGCCGCGCGATGTCCGACGTGCCGGCCGAAGCGTTCATCCTGGCCACGTTGGCGGTTGCACTTTGGAGCTGGCAGCGCCTTCTGAGCGGAAATCCGTTTGGGTTGAAGACTTGGTGCGCCGTGCTGCTCGCTGGGATACTGGGCGGGCTCGCCAGTGAGTCAAAGCTCAATGGCGCCCTGGCGCTGATCATTGTGCTCGCCTGGGCCGGATTTGCGCTGGCGTTACCGGGGCTCAATGTCGGAAAGAAGCTGGCCATCGCCGAGAGCGCGGGTGTGGTGGTTGTGATGGGGCTGTTGACCTTTGTTGCGCTCAATCCGTTCTTGACGGCGAGACCGACGGTACCTGTCGGGGACCTGGGGCGTCTGAACGTGTTTCAACGCGCACGCAAACTCGTCGACCACCGAATGATGGTATCGAAGAGCCAGCAACAGCAGTTCGCGCATAACGCGGTGACGGCGCTTCCCGAGAAGCTAAAAGTCGTTGCCGTCCAGGGGTTCGGCCGGTTCGGACCGTTCGGACCCAGACATTCCGACTCGACCGTGCGCTACGCCTTCGCTCAGGACTGGGGCGCCCTGCTCTGGCTTCCTGCCGTGGTTGCCGGAGGCTGCTGGGCGTGGGCACGGGGACGTGCCCAGTACCGCGAGGCGCGACCGCCGGTCGCTTGGGCCGTGCTCCTCCAAGCGGCTGTGGCCTTTGTCGTTGTGACGGCGTATCTGCCGCTGGCCTGGGACCGCTACTTCCTGTCGCTCCAGTCGGGGTCCGCCCTGGTCGTGGCGGGGGGTGCCGTTGCCCTCGTCGATGTCTTGCGGCGCCCGCCTCGATCCGGACCGGCGGAGGTCTAAACGGTGCGTCTCCCCGTCCGCGAAGATTCCTGGCTGTTCCTTATCCTGCTCGGGAGCTACGCGTTCTTCTGGCAGACGCGCGACTGGAACACCAGCAGCCGCTTGATGCTCACCTACGCGCTCGTCGACCGGGGGACGATTCAACTCGACGGTCTCAACCGTCAGACCGGCGACATTGCGTTTTTCCAGCGCCATTACTACACCGACAAACTGCCGGGCTTCTCGTTTTTGGCCGTCGGACCTTATTTCGTGGCCAAATCGCTACTCCGGTTGCCGGCCCATCCGCTCGGTCGCGAAGGGATCGCGCTGTGGCCGGCTGACTACTGGGTGTCGCTGGGTACCTCGGGGCTCTGCACCGCTCTAACCGGCGTCATCCTCGCCCAGTTGGCGCGCGCGCTGGGTTGCGGGGATCGCCGTGCGGCCCTTGTTGGCGTTGCCTATGGCCTCGCGACCCCGGCCTACGTCTATGCAACGTTGAGCTACGGCCACCAGGCCTCGGCCTGTTTCCTGTTGGCTTCGTTCGCCCTTCTGTGGCGCGATCCCTCCGGACGCGACACGTTGCGGATGGGGCTCGCGGGATTCCTGGCGGCTTACGCAGCGGTGATCGAGTTGCAAGTCGGGCCCGTCTCCGCGGTGCTGGGTTTGTATCTGCTGGCACAAGTTGTCGGCAAGCGGCGCCCACCGTCGGCCGTTGGGCCGTTTATCGTGGGTGCCCTCGGTCCGACGTTGCTGCTGCTCGCCTACAACCTGCGCGCTTTCGGCTCCCCCTGGGACATGGGTTATTTCCATGAGGCCGAGCGCATTTTTCGCAACGTCCACAGCGCGGATAACCCGCTGGGCCTCGGCCGCCCCGATGCGCGCAGGGCGGTCGCGCTGCTCTGGGGGGGATACCGCGGTTTGCTCTTTTACGCGCCCATCCTGTTGCTTTCGGTCCCCGGATGGGTCGTGCTGGCAAGAAGGAAATTTGCCGGGATGGCTGTCGTCTCGGCATTGAGCGTCCTGGCGATCTTTCTGGTCAATCTGAGCTACCCTGAGTGGACCGGTGGCTGGTCCACCGGTCCTCGATTGCTTGTACCGCTCTTGCCATTCGCGATGCTGCCTGTCGCCGCGTTGCTCGCAACGTCCCATCGTGCGGCGCTCGCCGTCGCGATCGCGCTGACGACCGCGGGCGGCGTTCTAATGCTCATGTTCCTGGCCGTGGGTGGGCGCATTCCGCATTTCATCTCACCTGACCCCTTGCGCGACGCCGTCTGGCCCTTCTGGCGAGGCGAGCCTCTCCCGCCCTGGGCGACAGGCGGACGCTTTACGCGCAATCTCGTGTCGCTGGCTGCCCCGGACGCTTTGCGCTCATTACCCGCGCGATGGCAGTGGGTCCAGTTTTTGCCGCTTGTTGTCGTTCAGAGTCTAGCGATCACGGGCCTGTTCGTCCCGACGGTCGTGTCCGCGCCCACGGTCGCGGGGAGAGACGGTTCAAGGCAAACTCCAGAAGGAAGCGATTGAGATCGCACTCGGAGGTGGCGCGGCGCTTTCGGAATGGTATTCCGGCGTTTCGCTGTTGTGCTACGATGATGGTGATCTCCGGCCGGTGTGACACCCCTGTAACGCCCTGCGCTTGCTCAGGACAGCCCGATGTCCTCCTCCTTCGGCCTTCCCCACGCACGCTGTCGCGCGCTCGCTCTCCTGCTCGCGGCGGCCGTACCTTGCTCAATCCTGACGCCCAGCCGGCTTTTGCGCGCCGAAGATAACACCCCGGGCACGTTTATCGATTTCGACCGACAGGTCCGGCCGATCCTCGCGGAGAACTGCTTCACCTGCCACGGACCCGATGAGCAGCAGCGGAAGGCGAAACTGCGTCTCGATCAAAGGGAAAGCACCCTCGCGGCCGAGGGCGTCATCGTGCCGGGAGACGGGGCGTCCAGCACGCTGATCGAGCGCATCACCGCTGAAGACCCCGAAGAGCGTATGCCCCCACCCCGAACGGGGAAACGGCTGTCTCCCGAACAAGCGCGAGTTCTCCAGCAATGGATCGACCAGGGGGCCAAATGGTCGACACACTGGTCGTTTCGCCCTCTGACGCGACCGGCACTCCCGTCGATAAACGCGTCGAGACGGTCTCGCAACGCCGTTGACGGCTTCATCCTGGCAAGGCTCGAAGCCGAGAAACTCGGCCCCTCCCCCGAAGCCGATCGCGCCACGCTCATCCGCCGAGTGACTCTTGATCTGACCGGCCTCCCTCCTCGCGTTGCCGATGTCGACGCCTTCCTCGCCGACAAGGACCCTGAGGCCTACGAACACCTCGTCGATCGTCTGCTGGCCTCGCCCCGGTACGGCGAACGTCTGGCGCTCGACTGGCTCGACGCCGCCCGCTTCGCCGACACACATGGTTACCACCGCGACGGTGGCCGCGACATGACACGCTGGCGCGACGGCGTGATCAATGCCTTCAACAAGAACCAGCCCTTCGACCAGTTCACGATCGAGCAACTTGCGGGCGACCTGCTCCCCGGTGCTTCCCTCTCGCAACGGATTGCCAGCGGGTTTAACCGCAACCATATGATCAATATCGAAACTGGTGCGGTTCCCGAAGAGTATCACACCGCGTACGTCGTCGACCGGGTTAACACGACCGGGACCGTCTGGCTCGGGCTCACGCTCGGATGTGCCCAATGCCACGACCATAAGTTCGATCCGATTCGTCAGAAGGAATACTTTGGGATCTTCGCGTTCTTCAACAATCTCCCCGAGAATGGCATCGACGGTGCCAAGGGAAATGCGGCGCCGTTCGTCAAGCTCCCGACGACTGAGCAACAAGCCGAGCTCGATCGGCTCGCCGCGGCGGTTCGGAACAGTCCTATGGGCCAGATGGACGAGTTGGCGAAGCGCACGCAGGCACTCGCCGCGTTCGAGGCAACGGTGCCTACAGCCATGGTGATGGCCGAAATGCCGGAGCCTCGCGACACGGCGGTCTTGATGCGTGGTCAGTACGACCATCGCGGTGAGCGCGTATCTCCCGGCGTGCCGTCGAGCTTGCCGCCGCTCCCGCCCAATGCGCCAGCGAACCGGCTGGGATTGGCACGCTGGCTGGTAAGCCCTGATCACCCGTTGACCGCTCGGGTGACCGTCAATCGTTACTGGCAGATGGTTTTCGGGACGGGCTTGGTGAAGACCGCCGAGGATTTTGGCACGCAGGGTGAATACCCGAGCCATCCGGAGTTGCTCGACTGGCTGGCGAGCGAATTCATTACGAGCGGATGGGACGTCAAGTTACTTTTGCGCACGCTGGTCACGTCGGCCACCTACCGTCAATCATCGGTCGTGACTCCCGAAGTGTTGCGCCGGGACCCCGAGAACCGATTGCTCGCTCGCGCACCTCGCGTCCGGCTCCAGGGCGAGTTCCTCCGCGACCAGGCACTGGCGGCGAGCGGGCTTCTTGATGGACGCATCGGCGGCGCCAGCGTGTTTCCCTACCAGCCGGCCGGCCTTTGGGAGGAACTCTGTGCCCGCCTGGACTCCGCCAATTTCTCAGCGCAGACCTACACGCCCAGCCGCGGTGCGGACCTCTACCGCCGCACGATGTACACCTTCTGGAAGCGCACCTCGCCCCCTCCCGGCCTGAGCACCCTTGATGCCCCAGATCGAGAGACCTGCACCGTGCGACGGGCCCGGACGAACACACCGCTCCAAGCGCTCGTGCTGCTCAATGACCCCACGTATGTTGAGGCCGCTCGCCGGTTGGCGGAACGTGGAATGGCCGATGCGAGTGGTCCTGAGGAGCGGCTGATCTTCCTGTTTCGCCACGTGTTGAGCCGCACTCCCCTGCCCTCCGAGCAATCGCTCTTGCTCGATGTTTTCCACAACGAGCGCCGTGTATTCGGGCGCGACCGAGAACGCGCAACGCGGCTACTTCGCGTGGGCGAGTCGTTGTCGAACTCGGGATGTGATCCGGCCGCGTTGGCGGCTTGGACGGTGGTGGCCAGCATGATTCTGAACCTCGATGAGGCCATCACGAAGGGATGACATTGGATCCGAGCGCTGGCGAGTGCCCGAGCAAAATAAGAGAAACCCGACGCGCGAGCGAGGGATAATTAGAAGCACGTAATCCCACCATGGCCCGCTCGCCGGTTGGACGCACGACTCAACGCGCGGAGGGCCGGTAAGCCTTGACTGTGCCGCTCCGCAGCTCGGCCAGATTGACGACCCATTCTTGCACGACCTTGCGCTCCTCGTCGCGTCCTCCTTCGACGCCCGCATTCTGGTGCAAAATGACCAGGACGGGCTTACGACCGCGTTTGCGCACCTTCTCAACGATGGCCGTGTGGTGGGGGTACTTGAACTGAAGGGTGACGAGGGCGCCGTCAGGTCGGACCTGCGACCGAACGAACACCGTGTCCTCGAACTGGAGGATATCACCCGGTTGCACCTGCTGCAGGGACGCTCGGAGTTCGCCCCAGCCCCCACCAGATGGTGGCTTCGCACCAGCCTCTCTCAAGGCTTCCCGAGCCAGTGACGAACATTCCCCATCACCGACGCGGTTGCCGAGCTGCGACTGCGCGAACGCGACGACCTTGTCGCCGAGCGGTTCCGATCCGAGCACGAGAACGACCAGCATTGCGATCATCGCGCCCTCCTTTGTTGGAATCCCTCAAAGATGATTACGGGAGGGATGCCGTGGGAGTTCGAACCGTCCGCGTTTCTGACCCTGTGGGTTCACCTCAATTGCAGTCACTCATGCCGGAGTAAGTTCACCGGATTGACTCCGACCGTGCGACGGAAGCGCGGGATCCCTAGAGCGGTTTTCTCTCGCGTTGCGCACGGCCGAACCAACCGACATCATTTTATGTTTTGCACTTGCATGTTTTTGGGAGGGCGAGGCTCCGTCCGAGCCAGCCTTGTTCGGAGGACGAGTCTTCGAGTCCTCGGAACATCGCGTGTGATGACGCGGTTCCCCGGGGCGGCACGCAATGATCCATCGGCTCGAAGACTCGCCGATAGATCAAGGCTGGCTCGGACGGAGCCTCGCCCTCCCGTGTGCGCAACGCGACCGTAAACCGCCGTAGCGATGAGGTTTGCTCCGCACCCATGACGGCGAATGAAACCACAATCGCCGATGCCAGGAAGGCTGCTGGGGATCACACGACACTAACCCGATGAGCGCACGAGGGATCGTTATATAATGTCCTCGCGTGTGATTCGGATCAGCGTGAGAGATTTATCCGTACGTCGGTCACCATTATATCACTGATGGTCTGATTCCGGGTTGGCCATTGTGCGGTAGTCGTCCAATGGGGCGAGTGGGGGCAGCTTGGCGATGAGGCTGTCGAAGGCGTCGTGATCGGCCGCGGCGAGCGTGTGGCGGCCGAGCCTGGCGTAGGCTTCGCTGCGTGCGAGATAGGCGTCGGCGCGATTGGGATCGAGCTCGATCGCGCGGTCGAAGTCTTCGATCGCGTCCTGAAGAGCGCCGGACTGGTAGTGAACCATGCCTCGGTGGTAGCGGGGTGATGGGTCATCGGGGCGGAGCCGGATCACGGTGCTGTAGTCGGCGAGGGCTTGGTCGTAATGGCCGGCGCGGTGGTGAACATAGCCGCGCTCCACGAAGGCGGCTGGGTCGTCCGGACGAAGCCGGATTGCTTCGTCCAGGTCGGCTTCTGCGCGGTCGAGTGCGCCGAGAGCGCGGTGAGCGCGGCCGCGGAGCAGGTATGCCACAGGATCGTCCCGCCGGCGTTTGATGTACGCATCATAGTCGGCCACGGCGTCCTGGTACGCGCCGCTCGAGTGCTCCGCGACGGCTCTCGAGAAGCGTGCGTCAAGATTCCGGCGATCGTGTTCCAGGGCTTCGTTGAAGGCCCCGATCGCATCGATGTAAGAACGCTTGGCGAGGTCGGCCTGACCGCGTCGGTAGGCGTCGTGGCTTAGGGCCGCAAGGTTCTCGGGCGGCCGTCGCGCAGGCACGAGTTGCGGCCGTTTCACCATCGCGACCGATTCCTGAGCGGGCTTCCTTACAGCGTGCGGTGCCTCGTGCGGATTGGTCGACTTGCCGGCTGGTTGCGGCTCGCGTATGCGCCCCACGCCGTCGGGTTTAGCGTTTTCGTTTTCGTTTTTCGCGATCGGAGTGGCGGACGTTGCTGCCTTGGTGGCATCGGGATCGGATGGTATCCACGTCCGCGACGTCTTGACGAGGGCGACGCGTTCGTCCTTCCCCTTGGGCGGGGACGGATTCGCGACCGTTGCGTGCGTCGGAGCCGTCGGATTCTGTGGACCATTGGCCACGAATCGTTTCGTTTTCTCGACAGCTCCCGGCCTGCGCGCGATCGCCGGTGCCGCCTGGCCGGACCACGCTTCGCTACGGGCGTGAGGCCAGAGGGAGAGCATTGCGAATCCAACCATGAATAAAAGGAGCGCGCCGGGAATCAGCAAAGCACTCCAGTGTGGCTGCGTCATGCTGATAGACGGCATGCTCGGCAGCGCGTACAGCGACTGCGTGCGGTCCCGCTCGCTGCTTGCTTCGCCGGACCACTGCGACAAGACCTGGAATTCGGACGCCGAGCTGTACGCACCCAATGCGCTGCCCTCGCTGGACGCGGAGACCAGGAAGTCGGAGACGATGCTGGGGTGGGATGGCACGTCGGGCGTGGATGATTCGCCGGAACCGAAATCAAGGTCCGAGAGCCCGGCAAGCAGATCGGAGCCGCTTGCGGCGGGGCTTGAAAGCACGTCGGAGCCTTCGGTGCCCCCACTGGAGAACGCTCCGGCGTCTTCGATGTCGCTTCCTTCATCCGCCGGCAGGCGGTCCTGGTCGTCCGGCCCATTGGCCCAGGCGAGGGCCGTCAACGCGTCGATGAACGACCGACAATCCGGCCAGCGCTCCCCCGGTTCCTTGGCGAGCGCTCGCCCCACGATCGGACGCTCGGCCTCGGGCAAACTGTCCAACTCGGGTGCGCGGAGCATGTGCCCCGCCATGACCTCGGCCACGCTTCCCCGAAACGGCAGAACGCCCCCGCGCATCTGGCAATACGTCACCGCCAGCGCGTACTGGTCCGACTGCGGTGAGAGCTGCGATGAGAAGTATTCCGGGGCGGCATAACCCAGCGTCCAACTGCCCGGATGACCTGTACGGCCGCTGTGTAATTCCCGTACCAACCCGAAGTCGCCCAACTTGGCACAGCTTCCGAACAAAAGGATGTTCCGCGGCTTGACATCGCGATGTTGGATGCCCACATCGCGATGTTCTCCGACCGTGTGCCGCGGCGAATTCAGGAAGTCGATACCGGCGGCGGCGTCGGCCAGGTAATGGAGGAGCTCGCGCCGGGGGATCCCTTTCAGGCCATCCTTGCGCGCTTCGACGAACCGGTCCCAGAGCGATCGTTCTGCCAGCTCCATACCGATGATGAGCATGCCTTGCTCTTGCCAGGCTCCGAAGATCGGGAGGAGGTGCGGGTGCCGGATGCGCCGGATGACCGTGATTGCTCGCAGTTCGGCCGCTTGCCGCTCCGGTGACGACCGGACGAGCCGGAGCGCGACTCGGAACCCTCCCGGAGCCTCGGCCTCCCACACGTCGGCGAATCCGCCCCACCCGCGCTTCGTGAGCAGCCGGTATTCGGCCGCCGCGCTCGGGATCCCGATCACCGAATCAACGCCGAGCGAGTTCTCGTTCGCTGCCATTACGCACCTCGCTAGGGGGGCGATGAACGTCACCACGCGAGCCACTCAACTGCCGGCTAATCCAGGGGCAGGAACGATCTCCTGCCCACACAAGTATCCTCTGCTCTCACGACGCGATCCGACGAATTTGCGTGCACCGCTTGAAGTTGGGACGTACATGCGGTTCGGGAAATCCGGGTAGGTTAGCTCGGTACAGGATCTTATCTTTGTTCTTGTCTATGCATGCACGAATGCTGCAAACTGTGCGCCAAAGTGAGCCCGGGAAGGATGGCGGTTTGGCTCGGAATATGCACGTGTGCGCAATGGCTAATGGCACAACGTCGGATTCGTGAACAGGAGAGTCACGATGAGTCGGCATGGCGTCCTGGCGGGCATGGGGGCAGGACTTATCGTGGTTTGCGGAACCGCTTCCGCCTGGGTAGACGCTGAAGACGGAACTTCTGCGCTCAAGGTTGAGACCGTTGGCGAGGAACGGTCGGAACCGGCCGCGGTGACCTCCGACGTCCCTCAGCACGAGGCCCTGGCGTCTGTTGGGGAGGTTGATCGGAGCACTCCGCCGGACAAGGAGCGAGTCGTACGAGTCCCACCTGAAGGCGTTCCGGAACGGCCGGCTGCGGGGCCGACCAAGCCGGGGTCGCAGTGGGTCGGCGGATATTGGTCGTGGGATAAAACGCGCAAGAATTACGTCTGGGTCACTGGGCTGTGGCAGGTTCCGCCTCCGGGTACATTTTGGGTCAACGGCTACTGGCGGCGCGACGAGCACGGTTGGTACCGGGTGCCTGGCTTCTGGAGCGCACGTGCCGACGGCGAGCCCGAACGCCAGGCCGACTGGAAGAAGGACGGGCCGCCCCCGTCGCCGTCTGAAGACGTGGGCCCCGCGCCGGGACCGAACTATTTCTACGTTGCTGGAATCTACACTCCGGACGAGAACGGCCAGCTCGTGTGGAAGCGCGGCTTCTGGGCTCCCGAGCAGTCCGGCTGGGAATGGACGCCTGCCCGTTGGGTCCGCGGGTCGTCCGGCTGGGCCTTTCGGCCCGGTGCCTGGAAGAACGCCGAGCCCTCCGCAGAGGAGATCGCGAAGCAGGCGAAACCCACCACCAACGGCGTTCCGCCTGGGTATCCGCGAGCGGTCCGGTCCTACCCGCCCCAGTATGGCGCTGGGATGTGGGGCGGCGGTGGGATGTTGTACCGTGTCGGCGGATTCCTCAATCAATTCATCCCTTGAGTCTTCTGACGATCCCAGCCGACGATCAAACCTTGCGCAGCGTGCGCATTTTCTTACCGATCATCGCCGGATTCCGTGCGCGGCGTGCTGGCCCGCCGCGCCACCCCGCGGCTTGAGACCCTGCTGGCCAAACTTGATGGCAGCCTGGTGAGAACGCGTCGCGCGCATGGTAAACTCTTGTCGAGCGGTCCGGGCTGTGCGTCCCTGCCCGCGATCCGGGGACTCCGTGCCGGACCGATTGCCATGCTCGCGAAGCTCTCGTCCTATACCTTGATTGGAATCGATGCTGCGCCGGTCGAAGTTGAAGTGGATGTGTCGCCGGCCTCGATGCCCAAGACGGTCCTCGTCGGTCTCGCTGAGGCGTCGGTCAAGGAGAGCACGCACCGGGTCGAACGCGCGCTGGTGAACTCCGGCTATCACCGCCCGATTGACCGGGTCGTCATCAACCTCGCTCCCGCCGACCTGAAGAAGGAGGCCGGGGGACTCGATCTGCCCATTGCCCTGGGTCACCTGATCGGCAGCGGCCAGTTCGTCATCGAGCGGCGCGGCAACTTCGCCATCGCTGGCGAGCTTTTGCTCACCGGGGAGACCCGGCCGATCAAGGGCGTCCTCGCGATGGCGCTGGCCGCCGCGGCCGAGAAGCGCGACGGCCTGATCGTCCCCAGTGCGAACGCGGCGGAAGCGGCGGTCGTCGAAGGGATTAGCGTCTATCCGGTGGGCAGCCTTGCCGAAGCGGTGGGATTCCTCTCCGGCAACCTCGACATGGACCCCAAGGCGGTGAATGTCGAGGACGTGTTTGCACGCCTGGCCCACTACGAGGACGACTTCGTCGATGTGAAGGGTCAGGACTACGCCAAACGTGCTTTGCTCATATCAGCATCTGGAGGGCATAATGTCCTGATGTTGTGGACGAAAAACGCGGCGGCCTAATCTGGTAGGTAAAATCGGGTGTGCGGCGGTGCATCCACACACCCGGTTTCCGCGAAACGTTCGGATTGCCAAGGAACAGGGTCGCGATTGCTCGCCGGTTTCATCGTGCCGGGCCTTCCCTCGCCCGTCTCACCACCGCTACCGATCCAACCGCCTCGCGAGCCGTCGGGCGCCAATCATCAGCACCGCGACCCACGCAAGCACGTCACCGATCAGAATCCACTCCAGCACAGACTCACTCTCTCCAT
>DAIDJG010000437.1 GCA_027451445.1 Singulisphaera sp. | reverse complement strand
GCCCCCGGGCGTTTGGGCCGTTCGAACGGACCGGGGGCATCGCCCTGCGGGCTCGACCCCAGCCACCCGACCGTCAGGCCCATGATCGGTGCCAGAGGGGGTTTTTCGGATATTTCGTAAATCTCGGAACCATTTCTTCGAGTTTAAACCCCGGCTTCCCTGGCCACATCCGGACACTCGGCAGAACGTTTTGCTTCCTAAAGCTAGATCCGTCCGAGTGCAGAATCCCTACGCCTTGGGGTCTCAGAAATCGTCAGATCTCGGACGCGAGAGAGGTCTTCTCGGTCTCTGCTGGCCGCAACCCGGCCCTGGCGCGGCGAGCGGTTGGGGTTGACGATGTGTTGAGCGCAAGCGAATTTTGTTGGGCGTTGCCGCTCGCCCAGCCGAACGTTTCGTGTTGCGAGGTAACCGGACTGCATCCGGTTCAGCGCGGGTCTCCTGACCCCGCCGCGTGTCCGTTGGCAGGTTCGCCCCAGCGCACAAGAGTCGTGGTCCGTCAGTTCGACGCGGATTGCTGTCACCGACAATGCGGCGGGGTCGGGAGACCCACGCCGAACGACCGATGGTCGTTAAAACGATTCGACGGGCGGGATCGCAGCATCTTGGCACCCGCGAAACCTCCGCGCGACAGCAGGGTGCCGCACCGACCACCCGAGGAATCGTTCCAGGGGCAACTTCTCAACGCGCCAGCGCGGCCCGGCGCGTTGTTCGCCGCACAGGGTTCGCGTGAGTCATGTCGGGCGTCGGGGGAGGTTCTTGACGTGGTCGATGTTGGTCAATCACCTCGCATGAGGAAGGGCAATCCGCCGTGGAAGTTTTGACAACCTCATTGCCTGGGCTCTCGCGACATTCGGGGAAAGTGCGCGACGTCTACGACCTGGGTGATGGACGCCTCCTGTTCATCGCGACGGATCGCATCAGTGCCTTTGATCATGTGCTGCCCAACGGGATTCCCGACAAAGGGCGCGTGCTCAACGGCCTGAGCGCGTTCTGGTTCGAGAAGATCAAGCCGTGGTCCAATCACGTGCTCTCGACCAATATCGACGATGCGGGACTCGACCTGCCGCATTATGTCCGGGAATCGCTTGTCGGACGGACGATGATCGTGCGCAAGGCGGAGGTTTTCCCGTTCGAGTGTGTGGTTCGCGGCTATCTTTCGGGGAGCGGCTGGCGCGAGTACCGTGAGTCCGGGCGCGTTTGTGGCATCAGCTTGCCACCTGGTCTCGTGGAGTCGGCGCGCATTCCGGCAGAGGAAGGGGCCTGTTTCACGCCGGCGACCAAGGCGCAGAGTGGGCATGATGAAAACGTGCCGTTCGAGCGCATGGTGCAGGCGCTGGGAGAGTCGATTGCCAACACGCTCCGGACCGCGAGCCTCGACGTTTACAAGCAGGCCGCCGACTTCGCCGAGTCAAAGGGGTTGATCCTGGCGGACACGAAGTTCGAGTGGGGCTGGGACGTCCAGAAGCAAGAACTGGTGCTCGTGGACGAGGTGCTCACGCCGGATAGTTCGCGCTACTGGCCGAAAGAGGACTACCGGCCTGGCGGGCCGCAACCCTCATTCGACAAGCAATATGTGCGCGACTGGCTCGATACGGCGGGCTGGGACAAGGCGAGCAAGCCGCCCGTCCTGCCGCCCGACGTGGTCGCCCGCACGCGCGATAAGTACATCGACGCTTACGAGATCCTCACGGGTCAGGCTTTTCCCTGGAAGTAACATGCTCCGCTATCTGACCGCCGGCGAATCGCACGGACCGGCCCTTACCGCCATCGTTGAAGGGTTTCCGTCGGGCATCGTGCTTGACGCCGAGTTCATCAACGTCGAGTTGAAACGCCGGCAAGGGGGGTACGGTCGAGGCAAGCGCCAGACCCTCGAGACCGACCGGATCATCGTCGATTCCGGCACCTATCACGGCGTGACCACCGGTGCACCCCTGACGTTGCGGCTGGTCAATAACGACGCAAAGCTGGAACGGTTGACCGAGCCGGCGTCGCCTCGAGGCGGGCACATCGACCTCGCCGGTGCGATCAATTACCAGACGGGGATCCGCCAGGTCCTCGAGCGCGCGAGCGCACGAGAGACGGCGCTGCGGGTTGCGGTCGGCGCTTTGGCAAAACTGTTGTTGCGCGAGTTGGAGATTCACGTCTTCGGGTATGTCCGCGAACTGGGGGGGATCGAAGCGCCGCCGCTTTCGTACGAACTCGCCGTGCGCGACGCGAGCCCCGTGTACACGCTGAATCCTGAGGCCGACGCCGCGATCGTCGCCGCGATCGATGGCGCGAAGGCGGCAGGCGACACGCTGGGCGGGATTGTCGAGACGGTCGTGGAGGGATGCCCGATCGGCCTGGGGAGTCATGCGCAGTGGGACCGTAAGCTCGATGCGCGGCTGGCCCTCGCCGTGATGAGCGTACAGGCAATTAAGGCGGTCGAGATCGGCCTGGGCGTTGAGGCGGCGCGGAGGCCGGGGTCCCGTGTGATGGATTCGATAGCGTACGATCCCAATCATCCGCCTGACGATCGCTGCTTCGGTTTCCGGCGTCCGACCAATAACGCGGGAGGGATCGAGGGGGGGACGTCCAACGGCGAGCCGATCGTCGTCCGGGCGTCGAAGAAACCGATCAGCACGCTGGCCGCACGCGGGCCGTCCATCAACATGGCGACGAAGGCGCCTCAGCCCGCAGCGTACGAGCGGTCTGACGTCTGCGCGGTGCCGGCAGCGAGTGTGATCGTCGAAAACGTCGTGGCGTTTGAGATCGCAGCCGCCGTGGTCGAAAAATACGTCGGCACAAGCCTGGCCGCGATCAAAACGGCCCGCGATGCCTTACAAGAACTGGCGCGAGCACACGTCGCGGAATGGGGGGAAAAACGCGATTGAGCCGCATATGTTTCGCGCTCGGAAAATCCAGAAGATTCTATCCGCAGATGACGCAGATTAACGCAGATTAGTTGAATTTAGAAATTCTATAATAAATTTACGTTTTTTTGTTTTATCTGCGTTAATCTGCGTCATCTGCGGATAGAATCTCCCTCTTCGGCTCCCAGTTTCGGTGTGAGTCGCGTTTCCGGGGAAATCGGCATCCAAACTCAAATTGAGCTTCGGCCGGATTTCGGCTATCCTGCCGGGCACGGGAGAACTGAGCAGACCGATGCCGATCGAACTCCAATCCCGCAGGGAGGCAAGGATGTTTCCCGTGACCCGCCCCGTTCGCCAGGGCCTGGCCACTCTCGCTCTGGTTGTATTCACGATACTGCCCACGTGTTACGTCGCCGCGACGGCCTGGCGCATCCATCGGCCGGGTCACCTCCGCGACGTCGAGATCGAGGTGGGCCGGCAACTCGGCGTGCAGGTAACGCTCGAGGGTGTGAGCTATCCCCGACCGGGCGAGGTGCGCTACCAGGGGATCGTGCTCCGCCAGGAAGAGCCGCGCAGCAAGGGCTTGAAGGAGATCGCCAGAGCACGGACGGTTCGGCTCCGACGCGGCAATCGGGAGCTGTCGGTTGAAGCCGAAGGCTTGCGCTTGCGAGGGGAGAGCCCCAAGCTGGCCTTGGCTCAAGTAGGCGCCTTGCTGCAGCGGTCGGCCGCGATACCGTTCGAACGAGTGAGCCTCACGGCGCCCGCATGCGACCTCGACCTCGGCTCCGAGCGACTCCGCTTCGACCTTCACGAGGTGGTGGGAACGTTTTTGGCCAACCCGACGACGCCGACGGTGATCGTGAGCTATCGTCTCACGGGAGATGGTATCAACACACGCTGCGAGCTGACGTTGACCCGCGATCGCAAGGCCGAACCGGTGAAGACAACCGTGGTCTTCAAGACGATGGAAGGGTTGCCGCTGCCAGCCCGGGTGCTCGACGTGTTCTTCAGCTCGGCGGATTGGCTTGGTAGTGACGCCAAGTTCGATGGTGAGCTGGCGCTTCGTCAAGATGGCGCGAAGGAATGGGAGGCCGACTTTCAGGGCAACTTGCTCGACGTCGATTTGAGTACGCTCATGGGTCTGCGCTTTCCCAGCCACCGCCTTTCGGGCCGGGCGCGCATCGCCATCCCCTGGGCGCGCTGGGCGGAGCGGCCGGGCCAGGGCTTCGGCTGGGTTGAGGCGAAGGGGGAGCTCACGGCCGGCCAGGGAACGATCGGACTGGAACTGTTGAGCGCCCTGGGGAAGGAAATGAAGTTCCGGCTGTCGCCGAAGCTTGCCGGGCTGGGTTCGCGTCGGGGCGACATCGCGTTCCAGTCGCTCGGGCTGAGCTTTGCGATCACGGCGGACGGGCAGATTGAGTTCGGCGGCGGTCTAGGGAACGAGTTCGCCCCGAATGCGGTGATCTCTGGACAGACGACCACGCTCGTGTACGCGCCCGCGGGCGCGGCCAACGTCCGGGGACTAATCAAAACGCTCGTCCCCGTCGCGTCAACGAATTCGAGCGTGATGATCCCTCTCACGCCTGAATCGCGCTTGCTGTTATCGCTTCCTGTTCCGCCCGATCTCGCGGCCTCGACGGTGCGCGCGATCGAAGGGAACTGAAGCTGCTGGGTGAACGCTGCCAATGGGGGCAGGACGGATCGGACATTGATCTAGGCCGACTGATGTGAGATCGAGCGGCGACCATGCAAGTCCCCACGTCTGACGAAAACCGCTTAGGAGGGCCGACCGGCCTCGACTCGCAATTGCATCATCTCAGCCAGGTGATCGAGCACGCGTCCCATCTTCTCCCTGGGCAAGGGCCGATAACGGTATTCGTCCATCACAACACGTTGCACGCGCTCGAGGACCTACCGTTTCACGAAGCGGTCAAGAAGGGCTCGCAGGTCTATGGTTGTCAGCCGTACCTCGCCGAAGATCGCTACCGGGAGGCGTTGAATCGGGGCCGGATCCGGTTTTCGGAGCTTCAGGAGGTTTTGGCGCGGGACCTCGGAGATCGGGCGACCGAAAGGATTCCGTGTTTTGGCAACCGCCACGATTTGCGGTTGGCGCTGCTCCAGTATCCTCTGCGGACCGGGCCGACGGAGGAGTTGCTCTGGTACGTGGCGAATGTCAACGGGATGCGCCGAATTCGGCAGGAGGCGTCCTCGGCAACCCGAGCACGTTTGATCGCCGAGACGAGGCGCTGGGTCATGCGCGACCTGCGCACGGGCAAGGGGAACGGTAACGGCCACGGCGCCGCGGCGAGTTCGAACTGCAATGGCACGGGGAGCGCATGTGTTCCGGACGGTCTCAAGGAGCTCCTTGACCGGTTCGGTGAGTCGACGATTGAAAACTGGACCGACGACAACTGGGAGGAATTCACCCTTCAGGCACTCTGGCGCGTCTGTTGTGAGGGCGTTCGGAACCTGCCGCCGTTCACGCCGCCGCCGATGGAGTCCGTCCGCCACCGCGACCTGCTGTTTGAGGCCACCGGTGCCGATGCGGATGTGCCGGTCAACGATCTGTTGATCCGTTTCTGTGCGGCGTTCCTCGACCAGGGGTTCGCTCATTGGCAACTGCCAGAACGGGACAAAGGGTTCTATCGTTCATTCTGCTCGCTGTATCGCCGGCGCTACGGTCCGCCGGACCCTTGGATGCGCGGGTTGGATCATGAGCTGGGCCGACTGGAAGACGAACGGATTGGGCCGCTCGAATCCATCCGGGAATCGCTCGAGATTCTCGGCGTCCGCGAGCCGGAGTGGGAGAGCTTCCTCGCGAACACGCTGCTGGCGTTGCGCGGTTGGGCCGGGATGGTACGGCAAGTCGAGGTCCGAGGCGACCGCGTGGCCCATCCGATTCCGGCGGGGAGCCTCGTGGAGTTTCTCGCGATTCGGCTCCTCCTGGATCGATTCTCGCTGGCGTACGTCTGCCGGACCGAACTGGGGATCGGGACGCCCGTGAAGGATTTCTGGCAACTCGCGAGAGGACGAGTCGACCCGAGCTGGCCGCCGAGCGTCGAACAGAGGGCGTTTCTGGTGTTTCAGCTCGCGCAGGTTGTGGGGCTGCCACCCGATGTGCTGAATCGGCTGAAACCGCACGAATGGGGGGCGATCGTCGCTGAGATCGAGGCGTTTTCCTCGCTCGAACGGCGTCGCATTTTCCATCTGGCCTACGAGCAGCACTTTCGCACCCAGACGCTCGATGCCATCGTCCTGCACGCCCCGACTCACTGGGGCCGGCCAGTCGCGCCGCAGTTCCAGGTCTGCTGCTGCATCGACGAACGCGAGGAGTCGTTCCGCCGCCATCTCGAGGAACTTGCGCCCTCCGTTGAGACGTTCGGAGCGGCGGGTTTCTACGGCATTGCGATGTACTATCGAGGAGCCGCCGATGCGCATTACGTGCCGCTCTGTCCGGTCGTGATCCGACCCCAGCACTGGGTGACCGAGGAGGTTGGTGATGCTCAGGGCGAGGTCAACGAACGTCGCGCGAGGACCCGGCGGGCGCTGGGCACCGCAACGCACCAGTTCCACGTCGGGAGCCGCAGCTTTGCCCTGGGCGCCCTCTTGACCGGCGGAGTCGGCGTCCTGGCTTCGGTCCCACTCGTCGCCCGCATCCTCTTTCCGCGCCTCACAGCTCGCCTGCGGAAGGTGTTCGGCCGGATTGTGGAGACCCCTCTCGACACCCACCTCCACCTCGAACGTCAGGAGACAACCACTGGACCTGATAACGGCCACGTGGGCTACTCGATTGATGAGATGACCGACACCGGCGAACGTCTCCTCCGCGATATGGGACTGACATCCGGTTTCGCCCGCCTCTTGATCTTATTGGGGCACGGCTCGGAAAGCTTGAACAACCCCCATAACTCAGCCTACAACTGCGGTGCGTGCGGCGGGTCGGCTGGTGGCCCAAACGCCCGGGCGATGGCGCAGATTCTGAACGATCCACGCGTCCGCGAACGCCTCGCCAAACGCGGACTCCCCATTCCGGACGAAACCGTAATCGTCGGCGGTTGTCACAACACCTGCGACGATTCGGTGACCTTTTTTGACAAGGACCGCGTGCCCGAGTCGCACCGACAAGAGTTCGAGTCGGCCCGCAAGTTTATCGCACAAACGTGCGATCGCAACGCGCACGAGCGTTGCCGCCGGTTCATGTCGGCGCCGCTTACGCTGTCGTTTCCATCGGCTCACGAACACGTGGAGGAACGCTCCGAAGACCTGGCGCAAACAAGACCAGAACTCGGGCACGCGACGAATGCGATAACCATCGTGGGCCGCCGGGAATGGTCGCGCGGACTGTTTCTCGACCGGCGCGCGTTTCTGACCTCGTACGACCCGACCCAGGACGATGCCGAAAGTTCAATTCTGACACGAATCCTGGGCGCGGTCTTCCCGGTTTGCGCCGGGATCAACCTCGAATATTATTTCTCACACGTTGACAACGTCGGCTACGGCGCCGGGACGAAGCTGCCACACAACCTGGCCTCGCTCCTTGGCGTGATGGACGGCGCAAGCAGCGACCTGCGCACCGGCTTGCCCTGGCAGATGGTCGAGATCCACGAACCCGTCCGCTCTCTCTTCCTCATCGAAACAACCCCGGACGCGATGCTGCGGATTATCGAACGCAATGAAAGCATTGGCCGGCTCTGCCGAAACGGCTGGATCCTGCTAGCGGTCCTTCACCCGGAGAGCCGGGTCGTTTACGTTTACGACGATGGAAACTTCCGTCTGTACGAGCCCCAGGCCTCGGAGCTGCCCCGTGCGGCTTCATCCGTCGATTGGTATCGCGGGTGGCGCGATCACCTGGAGTTTGCCGTCATTGGGTCCTGACTCCCCCCGGAACGTCCTAATAGAGGTACCATGCTCGGATTCCACGAAATCTTGACATTCCTCGGCGTCATCGTCGTCGCGAGTCCACTCTTGCTGACGGTGGTGCTCGGAGTTTCGTCATTGCTGGAGTGGAAACTTACAGAGGAGACCATTGCGAAATTCGTTTACGTTGCGATTGTCTCGGGACTGTTCGCGGCAATCTTCGTTCTCGGCGGCATGCTGATCTCCGGTGAGCGCCACATCGCGATCGACCTGGGCCACTGGGTGACGATCCCGCACCATTATCATTTTTCAGTTAAGTTGATCTACGACCGACTCTCCGTACCCTTCGCCATATTGTCGTTCGTACTGTCGGGCACCATTGGTGCCTTCGCCAGCAAGTACATGCATCGCGAACGCGGCTACAACCGGTTTTTCGTGCTGTACGCCATCTTCGTTCTGGGGATGGTCGTGGCCGCGCTGGCAGGGACGATCGAGACTCTGTTTAGCGGCTGGGAGCTTGTCGGGCTGTCTTCCGCACTCCTGGTTGCATTTTTCCAGGACCGACGTGCGCCCGCGCGCAACGGACTTTGGGTTTGGGTGATCTACCGGGTCTCTGATGCGGCGTTGTTGTTAGCGGCGGTCGTAATGCACCATATTCGGGGAGAAGGCGACTTCGATCAGCTTCTCGGGACCGGACCGTGGCCCGAAGGCATCTCTTCGGTAACCGCCAACCAGGCGCTCTTGATGGGGCTGCTACTGACAGCCGCGGCCGCTGGTAAGTCGGCCCTGGTCCCATTTTCGGGGTGGCTGCCGAGGGCGATGGAAGGACCGACCCCCTCGAGCGCGGTGTTTTACGGGGCCCTCTCGGTTCACCTCGGCGCGTTTCTTTTGCTACGAGTCAGCCCGCTGCTCGATAAGTCATACATGCTGAGCTACGTTGTGTTGTCGCTTGGTCTGACGACCGCGATTTTTGCTTACGTTGCCGGCAGCGTGCAAACGGACATCAAAAGCGCGCTCTCCTTTGCCTCACTCTCCCAGGTCGGGATCATCGTGGCTGAGATTGGCTTCGGCTTCCGGTATGTTGCGCTCGTTCACCTCCTGGGTCACGCATGTCTCCGAACGCTTCAGTTCGTGCGGGCGCCAACGTTGTTGCGAGATTACCGTACGTTGGAGAACGCGATAGGACGACGCTTACCCAGCGCCGGTGCACCCTGGGGACTCCTGTACGCGCAGCACGTCCAGTCGTGGCTCTATCGGCTGGGCCTGGAACGCGGCTATCTCGACACGATCCTCAAGTCGTTCTGCGTGGTTCCGTTCGTCCGCGTTTTTCGGTGGTGCGATGCCCTCGAGCGTCGCTGGACCGATTTTCTCACGCGCGACGCTTCGCGGGAGTCGGATAAGATCAAGCCCCACTTCGGAACCATCGAAGAGTTGACATGAACCCGTTACATTTGCCATGGCTCGAATTTGCGATCGCTGCTGCCTTGATCGGTTCATCATGGGTGAGCCGGCTCCGCGAACCAAACCGAGCGTACCGATGGGGTCTTGCGTTTACCGGCACGTCGTTCACCTGCACGGTTCTTGCGTGGCTCGCCTTTTACGTGGGTGTACCGTCCGAGGTGACCGAGCGGTGGAGCGTGCAGCATTACCTGATCGGACGGTCGGTGTTCAGCGTCGACGAGCTAACGGCTCCCCTTGTCCCTACTGTTGCGTTACTCCACTTCCTTGTGGCTCTGGCCACGGCACGCACCCACATGCGCCGCTTCTCGTGTTCCTGGTCGCTCGCAGCGGAGTTCATCCAACTCGCAACGTTTAGTTGCCGCGAACCCTGGATTCTGATTGGCCTGCTGGCATCCTCGACGATCCTACCTTATGTCGAACTGAGGATTCGCCACCGCCCCACGCGACTGTACGTATTCCACATGGCGCTCTTCGTCGGCTTGCTCGTGCTCGGGTGGTCTGCCGTAAGCGCGAGTTCGGGCACGACCGCGGCTGCGCCCTGGTGGGCGACTGTTCCACTCGTAGCTGCAATCCTCGTACGTTGCGGCACGGTCCCCGCACATTGCTGGGTCACCGATTGGTTCGAACATTCGTCACTCGGGATCGCCCTGCTCTACGTGGTCCCCTTGAGCGGTGTCTACGCCACCGTCCGCCTCGTACTTCCCATCGGACCCGTTTGGGTATTACATACCATCAGCCTTGTCTCTCTTTTCACCGCAATCTATGCTGCGGGTATGGCAACGATCCAGCGGGAGACCCGGCGCTTCTACTCCTTCTTATTCCTCAGCCATGCCTCACTCGTTCTTGTTGGGCTCGAACTCCTTTCCGAGATGTCGCTTGCGGGTTCCCTGTGTCTCTGGTTCTCCGTCCTCCTTTCACTGGGCGGATTCGGCCTGACGCTACGAACCCTTGAGGGTCGCTTCGGCCGGCTCTCGTTGTTCGACTACCACGGGCTCTACGAACACTCGCCCGCGATTGCGGCGTTCTTCCTGTTGACCGGACTGGCAAGTGTCGGCTTTCCGGCCACGCTCGGTTTCGTATCAACCGAATTGCTGGTAGACAGCGCGGTCGAAACTTATCCGTTCGTCGGAGTCGGTGTCGTCGCCGCTGCAGCTCTCAACGGAATCGCCGTGGTACGGGCCTATTTTCTTCTGTTCACCGGAGCGCGCCACGTCTCCACCGTGTCACTGAGGATCGGTGTTCGCGAGCGTATCGCTATCCTGACTCTGTCAGCCCTCATCCTCGGGGGAGGACTTTTCCCTCAGCCGGGAGTCGCGACCCGCGAGCGTGCCGCGATCGAGGTTCTCGAGGCCCGCAAGTCAAACCGCCCTCAGCGTTTGCCTCAAAACGCGAACGAAACGCGGGCGATCCCGGATGAACCCGATGTTCAGCAAAAGCCCACTCCCCATCATCCGCGAGCGTCGATGTCCGGCGGATTCTAGCGAGTCGCCGAGCTCATGACGCCCAAAATCAAAAATGTAATTTTTATATCAACACTCTTAATGATAAAAAACTATTAGATTATGACGACAAGGTAGTTCCTAGCGATTCTGTTCAGGACGGCTCATCATGTCCTACACAAGAGTCGCCGCCCGTATGCGCACGCGTGCCAATTTGACCGGCAAGGAGAACAAAAACTTGTCGACTGGATGCGCTAGTTTGAGCACGCGCCGCTACCCAGCCCTGACCTCGAACCATCGCGAAAACGCTTTACCTTCTCGCAGCCGATTCCTGAGTTGCGGCCTGACATCGCGAAACCCAAGCCTGCGGATGACAAGAACGCGGGACCGCTACCGCCGCGGAACGGAGCCGCCGCCGAACGCTGAAGCTGGCAAGAGCGACGCGTCAACACAGCCCATCGTGCCGCGAGCTCACTGCTGATCCGTTTCACGGCCTCATCCGGGCAAAATCAGGAGAATCGTTCAACCGAAGTCCTCCGCCCAGCCTCTTAGTTCGGGTTTCGCAGATTTGGCGGCAATGAGATTCAAAGATGATTATGTAATATTTCTGAGATTTTTTGACCGTTTTGGGGCTCGGTTCTGAATTGATGTCGGCTTTCGCGCCTGAATTCGGCAAACTGTCCGGTA
>DAIDJG010000436.1 GCA_027451445.1 Singulisphaera sp. | reverse complement strand
CTGGTCGAAAACCGCCGCGCGCGTTTTCGCCGCGTGCTGTTCCCACGCGTTGACGTTCTTCACGTCGGGCATTTTGGGAATCCGCGTCTCCACGTAGTCGATCGTCTCGTTCAACGTTTTGCGCGGGCCGATGATCTCGCGTTTCAGGGCCGAGACGAGGAAATCGTCAGGCTTTGTCTGGTCCTCAGACCGGCACACGGACAGCGGGAAGGCGACGAACAGAGTGGCGAGAAACGTCGCGGTGCGGTGCGATGGCATGACGCGAACCCTTGGCGAGGCCCAGGCGGGGAAGGTCGTTCGGAGTTGGATTAGACTCCGCCATAGCGCCAAGGGCAAGGGGTTGTTTTGCTTTTGTTTGACGAAGTTTTCGAGGGGAGATGGGTGCGATTGGGTGGGTCGCGCACCCATCCGCGTCGAGTACCAGAATTCACCGGGCGCAGCAGAAACGCGAGGGCGTTCCCAAACGCTTCCGCGCGCTTTCGTCGCAAAGGCCCTTAGAGCGCCAAACGGTTGGATTGCACACAGCCGATCGCCCCGATGCGCTCACCCATCGCTTCTCAAAGGGAGGAATATATAACTCCCCCCCTTGGGAAGGGGGGGTAGGGGGGGTGGGCAGTGGCCTTCGCTCTCGGTTCTTCGCTTCGCCATCGCAAACGGATCATTTGTTCGGAAATGGCGTAGCTCTATGCGTACGCTCGAATTGAGGATGACGAACGTTTCCGTCATGATGTCTGTCTGCCGCGACGTTTCGCCGTAAAGTGTGGCTTCGTCTTTACCGGTTGTAGGAGGGTGCCTGGAGCGGAATGGGGCGCTGGTGGCGGAGGCCAACCCCGCTCCCCGTGGGCATTAACCGCACGCGGTTCGTGGCGGAGTTGCACTCGTCGGACGGCCACTGCCCACCCCCCCTACCCCCCCCTTCCCAAGGGGGGGAGTTAATATGTTCGCGTCTCGGAAGAGATTGGGCATAGCGTTAAGTTAACGCATAAGCCCCTACCTCCCCTTCCCAAGGGGGGGAGTTATATGTCGCTCCCGCGCAATCGGAAAAACGACGGTTGACCATACCGTGTGCCATTCAAACGTTAGGCCCTCAGGATACCTTTTCCACTGCCACAGGCTTCGGCGCTGCTTTCGGCGCCGGGGCGGCCTTGGGAGTGGCGGCGAGCGCCTTCTGCAAGCGTTGGTCCTTCTTCTTCGCGACCTTACCGCGCTCCACGACCTCGTCCTCGCTGTTCCACGCTTCGGGATGGGTCCGGGCATAGAACTCGCTGGAAACGAGCAGGTCCTGAAGGCTGTAAATGTGGGTCTGATGCCGCTCGTAATTCGAGAGCTCGAAGTTCTGGTCCATCTTGATGGCGTCGAACGGACAGTACTCGGAGCACAGCCCGCAATTCATGCAGACGTCCATGTCGATGAAGAAGTCCTCGGGCAACGGGACGACGTTCCCCTTCGGCCCTTTCGCCTGAGTCATCCAGATGCATTGCGGCGGGCAGACCTTCGCACAGATGTTGCACGACGTACAGCGGACGTTGCCATCTTCGGTGTCGTAAACCAACACCGGCAGCACACGGAAGCGCTCGTACGACGGAAGCCGTTCGTCGGGGTATTCGACGGTGAAAAGGCCCTCCGTCTTGCTGTCCTGGGTCACCACCGGTTCCTGGCCGCGCGCCTTCCGGCCCCACCAGAAGTCGAGCTTCTGATACCCGCCGCCTCGGCGGTGCAGCCCCTTGCCCTCGCGAATGTCACGCCAGAACGTCAGCAAGAACCGACGGAGCGTGACAAGGTGCCCGATGACAATACCTTTGCCCATGCTCATTTCATTAACCCTTTGTCATTCGTCCCTAATCGTCGCTCGACGGAACTTGTCTCATGAGACCGGCTGTTGTTTTTGCACTCGATCCGGCGGGAGCGGGTCCGCGTTCTTTGCAAGCTCAGCGATCCACTTCACCCAACACGATGTCGAGGCTGCCCAGAATGCCGACGACGTCGGCAATCGTGTGGCCGAGGCACATTTGCTCCAGCGCGGTGAGGTTGATGAAGCTTGGGCTGCGGACGTGGTAGCGATAGGCGGTCGGACCGCCATCCGCCACGACGTAGTAGCCGAGCTCGCCCTTGGGGTTCTCGACCCGGGAATACGCCTCGCCTGCGGGGACCTTGATCTGGTAGCTCTTCTTGCCTGGAAGGATCGGGCCTTCGGGGATGTCGGCGAGCGCCTGCTTGAGGATCTTGACGCTCTCACGCATCTCCAGCAGCCGGACGTAGTATCGGTCGTAAACGTCTCCGGCGGACCCTTTGATGACGTCGAATGTGAAGTGACTGTAGATGCTGTAGGGCGCGACGCGGCGAATGTCGTACGGCACTCCCGACGCACGGAGCACCGGGCCGGCCGTCGAGAACGCGAGCGCCTGCTCGGCGGTCAAGACGCCGATGCCCTTGCAGCGGTCCAGCACGATCTCGTTGCCCGAAAGGTAGCGGTCGAGCTCGTCGATCTTTCCATCGAGCCGGTCGTTGACGATTCCGCGAGCACGCTCCAGCCAGCCCGGCGGCAGGTCGAACGCGACGCCGCCAAAGCGGTAGTAGTTGCACATCATCCGGCTGCCGGACGCCCATTCGAAGAGGTCGAGAATCAGCTCACGCTCTTCAATCGCGTAAAGCGCGGGGGTGAAGAAGGCACCGATGTCGTTGAGGAGGAACCCGATCGACCACATGTGGCTGGCGACTCGCGTCAGCTCGGCCATGATCACGCGGATGAATTCGGCACGCTCGGGCGGCTTCGCGTCGTCCCCCATGAGCTGTTCGACGGCCAGGGCGTAGCCGAAGTTGTTCCCCATGCTCGTCAGGTAGTCGAGCCGGTCGGTGAACGGGAAGTTCATCAAGAACGTGTTCCGCTCGCCGATCTTCTCATGGTTCCGGTGCATGTAGCCCATGACCGGCTTGAGGCCGATGATCGTCTCGCCGTCGACCCGCAGGTTCATGCGGAAGACGCCGTGGGTGCTGGGGTGCTGGGGACCCATGCTGATGATGAACTGGTCGGTGTCGAGCTCGCTGACGTTCACGCCGCTGGGCAACAGCCCCAGTCCCTTGGTGTCCTCGGCGGCGTCGAGCTTGGCCCAATCCTTGAAGTCCCGCGGGATCTTCATGTTGGTGCCATAAGGGTTGACCTCTTCCGCCCGGAAGTGCCGGCCGAACCCCTCTTCGACACGGCTGTCGAAGACCTTCGACGGTCCTTCGTAGTAGGGCTCGAGATAATCCTTGCGGAGCGGATAGTACGCAAAGCCGTCCCACATGAGAATGCGCGCGAGCTCGGGATGACCGGTGAAGCGGACTCCCATCATGTCGTAGACTTCGCGCTCCTGAAAATCGGCCCCGCGCCAGATGCCCACGACGGACGGAACCTCACCCTCGCCTTCCGCCTCGGCGGTTCGGACGCGCAGCTCGATCAGACTGCCGGGTTTGCTGGAACTGTCGAGCTGGTAGTTTACCTCGATGCAGTCTTCGTAGTGGACGCTCTGGAGGCTTGCCAGGTAGTCGTAACGGATCGAGTTCTCATCGCGCAGGTAGCGCGCCACCACGAGCAGCTTGTCCGCCGGGATCAGCAATCCCGCCTGGATGATCGTTGCGGTTTCCGCACCGAACTTCGCGTTGAGCCGCTCGGCAAGTGCGCTCAGCCCCTCGTTGCCGAGCCAGACGATACTCGGTCGGGCTTCGGCTCGCTTGACCTTCTTGGCCCCCTTGGCGGCGGGCTTGGCAGGTTCAGCAGGCTCGGGGGTCGCACTTTCGCGCTGGGGCGCGGCGATCTTCGGGGGATGGGTCAAGGTCGCTTCGCGAGCGTCCAGCAGTCCCTGAGCCGTCTTTTCGGCAGCAATCTCAACGGTTCGCAGGTCGATGAGGTCGGGTCCAAGGACCGGTACGGGGATGTCGCGGTCAAGTTCGGTTCGATACCAGGGCGTGTTGCCGTGCTTGCCCAGGAGCGGGATGTCAAGTTTCTCGCCGTCGATCTTCTTCTGGAGCATGATCAGCCCGTTCAAAAGCGCCTGAGGCGTCGGCGGGCAGCCAGGAATGTAGACATCGACGGGCAGATACTTATCGATCCCGGAGACAACGTTGTACCCTTCCTTGAACGGGCCGCCACCGGTGGCACAGGCACCCATGGAAATCACGTACTTCGGTTCGGGCATCTGATCGTAGAGCCGCGCGATCATCGGCATCATCGTCTTGGTGACGGTGCCCGAGACGATCATGACGTCAGCCTGGCGGGGCGAGCCGCGAAACACTTCGGCGCCGAAGCGGGCGATGTCGAACCGGCTGGACGCGGTGCAGATCATTTCGATGGCGCAGCACGCGAGTCCGAAGCCCAGCGGCCAGAGACTGGAGCGCCGGCCCCAGTTGTAAACCGTGTCCACCATTCCCAGGAGCTTGTCCCAATTCGTGACCAGGACGTGCTGCTCGAGTTCCTTCTGGAGCACAGGGTCGATGACAGTGCTCCACTCGGGGCGGGTGATTGTCGGTGTCGCCATGGTTTCTCGGGGTCCCGGACGTTGGGCGTAGGAACAGTCAAAGTCGAAGGAGATGGCACGATGTTCGCAAATTCGATTGACGTCTGAGGGGAGGGAACCTCAGGGCGGCATTATCCTAAACAGGAGACCGGGCGTTCGCCAGGGGGGAGTGGAACGGCTTTCTGTCCCGACGCGTCGCGAGATTGACCCTTCCCGCCTCCGTACTCTGCGCCCATAATAGGACCATGGAACGCCCCGGTTTGCAACTCAGCGTCGCCACGATGCTCCTGTTCGTGGCGTGTGTTGCCTTCAATCTCTGGCTCTTTCGTCTCGGTCCACTCCTGGGAATCATTGGTCTGAACCTCACCAAGCACGTGGTTATCGCCTGGCTGTGTCAGGTTCTCGGGGTGGACCGTCGGATGAAAAACGGGACAGCGCCCGAGCGCCGCCCTTCGGAAAGCCATTCGCCACGTTTTGATCAGAACCTCGTCCCACCCACGCCACCGGCTTCGTGATCCGGCGTCCATGAGCTGCCGTTTTCGTGTGGGCGCAGTTGGCTGAAATGGCTAGTATACCGGGCGGTAAATCCAAGGAAGGATCGTGCCGAGCTTCCCTACTCAAGGAGGAGACCCATGGGCGCGACACCGCGAGGACATCTGCTGCTGGTCGAAGACGAACATCTCCTGCGCACGCTCGTGAGCCAGTTCCTGCGGGGCGAGGGGTTTGAAGTCGTCGAGGCCTGCGACGGTGGCGAAGGGGTCGAGCGGTTCCTCGATTCCGGTCCCTTCGATCTGGTCCTGCTCGATCTGAACCTCCCGGTCTTTTCGGGGGTCGAGGTTTGCCGGCGCATCAAGCAGGCGACGCCCGACCAGCGCGTGCTGATCTGCAGCGCGGCGATTCTGCGCGATCACGAAGCCGCGCTCTCGCTTTTGGGTGTACGGCATTACCTGACGAAGCCGTATCATCCCGAGGATCTGCTTGCCCACATCGCGCGGGAGCAGGAACCCGCGGGTCTCCGATCGTCACGTCGATCGGCCTGACGCTGGCCACCGACCTGCTTTGCGGGTACAATGCTCTCCTGGAACACCCCCTCGAATGCGGGGGGGTGTGGGTATTGGCCGACTGAGCTGACACATTCGCGAAGGACGGTTTCATGGCTGGGAAACCGCTGAATCGTCTCGAACTGCGGCGCCAAAACGACGCCGCCGAGCCGCTCGATCCTATGGAGGACGAGTCGGATGACCAGATGGACGATTTCGACGACGAGGATGCCCAAGAGAAAAAACCGAAAAAGAAGGCCAAGGCGCCGGCCAAGGCCAAGGTCAAGACTACCAAGAGCTCCAAAGCTGCGAAGCCCGCGACGCGGATGCGAATCGTCTGGGTCGTCATGAACGACGCGTTCAAGCCGGTGGGTACGTTCGAGTTTTCGCAAAGGGAAGCCGCCGAGGCACGGGCGGCCGAACTGACTGCAAAGGGCAAGGGGACGCACTTCATCCAAAGGGTGAAGGAACCGATGCCGGATAACGCCCCCGGCCTCGGCGCGGCGATCCCGCGCGTACCTGTCGAAGCTCCGACTGCCTCAATCAAGGATGCGGTGGCAGCGATCGACGACGATGAAGAAATGGAAGATGAAGAAGACAACGACGCGGAAATGGAAGAGGACTCGGACGACGAGGACTGAGGCCGCCGCGATTCGCCGTGAGATGAAAACCGAAAAAGCCAGGCGCGAGAGGATGATTCCCTTCGCACCTGGCTTTTTCGTCTGACCGTACCGACTGCCTCACTTCAACTCAGGCGACGTATCCGCTCTGCTGAGGGAAGGCAATCAAAAATGGGCGCACCATGATTCGAACATGGGACCTCACCCTTATCAGGCGAAATTTGGCCACTTTCGCCGTAAGCCCAAACCCTTGGAACGGACGGAGTTTAGACGAAATCGCGGGCTTTGTAAATCTCGACATTTCGCCGCATTCCGGTAGGTTTTTGCGCGGTATTCCGGTAGTAAAACGGTAGGGAAGTATGTATATGCGCGAACGCGAAACCAGCGCGCAGAGAACGCTCCGCCTCCCTGCGCGCCGGTTCGTGGTTGCTTCGCATTGCCAAGGAACAGGGTGAAGGGCGGGCATCGAGTTCCCACCCTCTCGTTTCATCGCGCCGGGCCTTCCCTCGCCCGTCTCACCACCGCTACCGATCCAACCGCCTCGCGAGCCGTCGGGCGCCAATCATCAGCACCGCGACCCACGCAAGCACGTCACCGATCAGAATCCACTCCAGCACAGACTCACTCTCTCCAT
>DAIDJG010000435.1 GCA_027451445.1 Singulisphaera sp. | reverse complement strand
GAGGCACGCGCAGCGGTCGAGGTAGTCGAGCGCCGGCTCGCCGAGCAGGGCGCGGACCTTCTTCATCGCGTCCTGGGCCGACGTCCAGAACGGGGTGCCGGCCAACGGTTCGAGGAAGCGGCGGCCGAGGTAGAGGGCGAGGGCCTCGTCGTAGCAGAAGCTCAGGAAAGCTGCATTCGGGGTCCCCTCGATGCGGTCAGTCTTGCAGCCCTTGGCGGCCAGGGTCTCGGCGAGCGGAAAACCGAGGCTGAAGAGGTCGAGGTCCCGACGGATCGTCTTCGGGTTCACCCCCGGCATCCTGGGACATTTCACGCACGTTGAGTCCATACCGTCGCGTCACGAGCGACCGCAACAGGATCCGCTGGCGCCGCAGTGAGGATTCGTCTCGCGTGGGTGCGTGGTCCTCAAGGAAGGCCGGGATATTTCGAAAATCGGCCGTGTTGTGGGTCGCCAGCGTCAGGTTGTGGACCAGGGCGGAGGCGGCGGTCATCAGGTCAACACGTTCATGGCTCCGCCGGGTCAGAAGTCTGCGGCCCTCGTTCTTGCTTCCGGCCGCGGGAAACGGGGCTAAGAATCATCGATTCCTCCTGACCCCTTCTCCCTTCCGTTCCCCCTTTCGCGTTCATCGAGGCCTTACCAGATCCGGGTGATGCCATAGGCGTCCAGGGCGGCGTCGATACTCACGATCGGGACCTGCTCGACGATGGCCTGGGCGACGATCATCCGGTCGAACGGGTCTTTGCGGTGCATCGGCAACGCGGATAAGATTGCGGTGTGCCGGATTTTCACCGGCAGAATCGAAAAGTCATTCCCGTCGATTCCCTCGGCGAAGAACTGCTCGAAGGGGACGGTCATGGGATACTTGCCAAGGCTAACCTTGATGGCGACTTCCCAGTAGCTGGCGGGGCTGATGACGATTTCATTCATCGGATCGGCAATAACCGCAAGGGCGGTTGCGCTCGAGAGCGGATCGTTGGTCAAGAACCAGAGGAACGTGTGCGTATCGAGCAGCAGCCTCATGGCATGTATTCCGCGAAGCCCTGGAGATGCTCGTCACCTTCCACCAGCAAGGTAATCATCCCCTTGCAGTTTCCCGGCTTCCGAGGCTGCGGCGGTTTTGGCGCCTGGCTCACCAACTTCGCCACGGGCCGATGATTCCGCGTCAGGATCACTTCATCCCCCGGCGAGAGGCTGTCGAGGAGCTCCGGCAAGGAGACTTTGATGTCTTCCACGGCGATCGTCGTTTGCACGGTCGTTCTCCTTTATGGCTTTCGTAGGACCCATTCTACCCGTTTTCCCTACAGGAACCGCAAACCGTGGGGAAAAGTGGTCAGCGCCGGCAAAAGGAGTCAGGGACCGTCGATTAACAGATCAACGAGTCGCTACTCTTATCATCATCCTTGCTTCCGGGCCTGGGGGATTTCCGCCGTGATTGCGTCCCATTCCGTATCGTCGGCCAGGGCGCCCTCAGTGCGGCGAAAACCTCCAGGGTTGCGGGCCCGAGGCTTTCTCGACGGTGCGGATGGTGAAGGAGGTCGTTGGCTAACGGTCGCCCGGCTCTAGCCGGAGACCTTCTTCACCAGCCACACAAGGTGGCTGGGCCGACGAAACACGACGCCACTGCGTCCCAGATTCGTGCAAGGTTATTGAGCCACGGACCTTCTTCACCAACCGCACAAGGCGGCTGGGGTCGGGAAAACATCACCTCAGGAACGTTCTGCGCCTTCCCGTTCCTCCCTGATCCGTCCGCCTCGCCCAGCGATTCGACGAAAATCCGTAGGTTCGCGGATTTTTCTTTCGAATATTCGACGATAGCGGACGTATACTAAGTAGCGCACGTCCAGACAGACCTTTTCGCCGTCAGCGCGCGCCGGACGGGGCCAACAGTCGTTCAGAGGAAGGTCGGTGCATTGTGTGGCCGGCAAATCTCAACACACCAACCTCAGGCCCCTGGGTCCATCGCGCGATGCGTTGGGCTGACTGGCCGGGGTCAGGCGGGGAAACCGTGGATCGCGCGCTGCGGCGAGCGCAACGCCCTGGGAACCGTCATACGCCGAGGATCACCGGCCGGATGATGGGGCTCCGCGCGATCGTGGAGCCGATCTTCATGAATTCTTCACGGTCGTCAGCATCGTTGATCGGAAATTCGGAAATTCGGAACCCCCTGGAAAATAAGGGCTCTTCATTTCCGAATTTCCAAAATTCGTGCGGGGGGACCGGCCGGCGGCAGCTCCGGACCGTCAACTCTCTGCCGACAGATAAAGCGCGATTGGGTGTGTGCGATGATAGCTCAAAAAGGCGCACCCGCTTCAAAGGAGGGGGCATTTAATGGATTTAATGTAAATAAAGGAGGCATTTTTCGTGTTTTTGGACGACAGATCCGGCGTGGCAACGTGGAGGCCGTGTTCTTGCAGATGAGCCACATGGAGCGAGGTTCGAAGTGGGAGGCCGTCACCAGGGTCGCCGGTGCAACGGCGCTGGAGAGGGGGCTCAACAACGGACCAATCGTCGACGATCCGTTGGCCGGTCCAATTGCGACGGGCCGCCGGCGCGCGCGACCGTTCGGGGGAACCGTCTCATTCGTAAAGGGTCTGGGCAGGAACCCTGTCTGCGAGTCAACGGAGCATCATTCATGGGTTTATCGAGGTGGGGATCCGTTGGCGCCAGCATTGCGATTCCTCGGCGCGTCTTCGAACGGTGGGACCACGGCGAGCCGGCGCCAGGTGATCGCTCGCGATGTTTCCATGGCTCGACGTTTCGTCCTTCGAACCAGGCTGGCTCAGACAGCGCCCCGCGGGTTCGTGCGGGAGCAAGCTTGAAATTAGGGTGGGTCGGAACGCCGCGCAGCGGCGCGAGGCCCACCGGCGAGGGCGACCGCTCCACCCCGGTGGGCCTCCTCGCCCTGACGGGCGGGTCCGGCCCACCCTACGTTCAATCTCCGGTTGTGTGCAGCCCAACCGAAAAGCGCTCTCATGAACGGGTTGATGTCGGACGCTCGAATTGCGAATATCTCCAATGGTTCGCGCGTGGACTTCCGGGACATCAAGTGCGCGGTGCGCGGTTGCCGAAAGAAGAGAGTGACCTGGAGGCCAGTCGTCTCTCGGTCCGGCCGGCGGACGAGCGAGGTGGCGGGATGGGTGCGATGGCGGTGGATCGTGTTGAGGCCAGGGATTGCTGGAACCGGGGCAATGCGCAACTGGCCCGCCTGGATCTCACGGCGGCGGTCGCGGAGTTCGACCGGGCCATCGCGCTCAACCCCGAGTATGCGGAAGCCTATCACAACCGGGGCAGCGCCCGCGCGGCGCTCGGCGACGCGAGGGCGGTCGCGGACTTCGATGCCGCGATCCGGCTCCAGCCCCAGTATGCGGAAGCGTACTACAATCGAGGCCGGGTCCGGCTGATCCAGGGCGATTTCGCCGGGTCGGTCGCCGATTGCGATGCGGTCATCCAACTGAATCCCCGGCATGCCTCGGCGTATCATCATCGGGGCCAGGCCCGCGCGCGGCTCGGCGACGCCGGCGCGATCGACGACTTCGATACCGCGATCCAGCTCGATCCGAACTGCGCTTCGACCTACCTGCAACGAGGCAGCCTCCGCAATACGCGCGGAGACATCCCGGGTGCCCTGGCCGACTTTGACGCGGCCGTTCGCCTCGATCCGCGGTCGTCCGAGGCCCTGCACAGCCGCGGCAGTGTTCGTCACGAACACGGAAACTACAAGGCCGCCATTGAGGACTTCGATGCCGCGCTTCGCCTTGACCCGCGCGCTTGCGTGGTTTATATCGCCCGAGGCAACTCGCGCTATCATCTCAGACAGCTCGAAGAGAGCCGCCGTGATTACACGCACGCCTTCGCGCTCGATCCTGTGCTCGCGGCGCGAACGATCGTTGAGATTCTGGTTCGCGACCCACGAAAACATGAGGCGTTCTTACGAAATTGCGAGAGTCATTTGCGCAGAGATCCCCACGATACCACGAGCCTCGCGCGACGGGGTCTGCTGCACCTGCTGAACGGCCGGAACGCCGAGGCGCAGAACGACTTCGATCGGTATGCCACGCTCAGACCGACAGGCCAGGTCTTCCTGAATGCGCTGATCGGCGAGGCGGAGCGAGTTCTTGCGCACCCGCGCAACGAAACATCGACATCCCTTTGAGGAGACAACGCAGGCCGATTTCCCGTCTGAACGCGCAATACGCTGCTCGTGTTGAGCGACTGACTTCCCTGGGCAGGTGCGCCGGCATATCCTTTGCACGGGGAACACGGCGAGGAAACTCCGTTTCGCACTTGCTTCCTGAACATCCGGGAGTGTCCATCCATGAAGGTACAGTGGCTCGTAGTCGCGAGTCTGGTCGCGATGGGATTCGCCGGCTTAGCCGCCGATGAACCCGCAGCGCCGGAGAATGCCAAGGCACGGTCTCAAAAATCCCAGTCGCCCGACGAGACGGCGATTCGCGAATTGGCGGATGCCTTTGCGAAAGCGTTCAACGCGGGGGACGCGCAGGCGCTCGCCGGCATGCATACGCCCAATGCGCGGGTGATTGACCTGGGGGGTGAGCTGGCGGAGGGTCGCGAGGCGATCAAACGCGAGTATGCCGCGCTGTTCAAGGAGAATCCCGGCCTCGCGATCAAGGTGCAGGTCGAGAGTGTCCACATCCTCGGTCCGAGCACGGCTCTCGAGGAAGGGACGACCCAGGTGATTCCGAAGAATGGTGCACCCCAGGTCCTCAACCGTTACTCGGCGATCGATGTGAAGCAAGATGGGAAATGGCTGCTCGCGAATGTGCGCGAGCTTCCTGGCGAGGCCTCTGCCCAGGACCGGCTGCGCGAGCTCGAGTGGATGCTGGGCGAGTGGGTCGACGAGGCAAGCGATTCGGTCGTTCAATCAAACTGTCGCTGGAGCCCCGATAAGCAGGCCCTGGTACGCGAGTTCACGATCCGGTCTCAGGGCAAGGTGGTGATGACGGGCACTCAACGGATCGGCTGGGACCCGCGCACGGAGCAGATCAAGTCGTGGGAGTTCGACTCCGAAGGGGGGCACGGCGAGGGGCTCTGGGCCCGGTTCGGGAATCAGTGGGTGGTCAAGGCCACTGCTGTGCTGCAAGACGGCCGCACCTCGACCGCAACCCATGTGATCACGCTCGAAGACCCGTCGACCTGCCGTTGGCGGACGGCGGACCGGACGGTCGGCGGACACGTGATCCCGGTGGTCGACGAATTTGTGATGGTTCGACCCGCTCCCAGTCCATCCGGGAAGTAAGTGTTAGGCAAGGGCCGGGGGCCTTCGGAACAAAGGTCACCGATGGGGAGCAGTGGCCGTAACGGTTACAGAGATCGTATCGAGAAGCCGCGGAGACAGCGACCGCGACACGTGTGCGAAAGACACTCGGGCTGCACCACGAACCTGCAACGAGGAACGATCATGAGCAAGTCATTGTACGCAACAGCGCTCGCGCTTGCGGCGGTGGTTGCGTTTCCGGTAGCCGCCATGGCCCGCGGGGGGTTTGGCGGGGGATTTCACGGCGGGGGATTTCACGGCGGTGGCGGGGCCCACTTCGCGGCACCCCACATGGCCGCGCCTCACATGGCGGCGCCCGCCTACCACGGTGGACCTGCCATGGGATTCCGCGGCGGAATGCCGGGGGGCTATGCCCACCCGGGCAACGTGGGCTCGTTCTATCACGGCCCATCGCTGAACTACTCGCGGAGCTACGCGGGATCCAACATAGCGCGTGGGAACATCGGCAACTTCAATCATGCGGCCGTCACTCATAACTTCAACAACGCCGCCGTCACTCATAACTTCAACCGAGGTGTCACCAACTTCGGCGGCAACCGAGGCGTCACCAACTTCGGCGGCAACCGGATTGGTGGTAACAATTTCGTCAACAATTTCGGTGGCAACCGGTCGGTCGTCAACAACATCAATCACACGAGCGTCGGCAACTGGCACCGGGGTTACTGGAACGGCCACTGGGGTGGCTACGGCGGCCACTGGGGCGGTTACCGTCCGTATGGCGGCTATGGCTACGGTGGCTATGGCGGCTATGGGTTTGGCAACGGCTTGATGTACGGCCTGGGCTCGGGGCTTGGATTTGGCCTCGGCTACGGGCTGCTCGGGGGTTACGGCGGCTACGGCCTGGGCTATGGCGGGTACGGGTTGGGTTACGGGGGCTACGGCCTGGGCTATGGCGGGTACGGGGGCTATGGGTTCCCGTCCTGGGGACTGGGCTCGTGGCCCTACGCTTACGGTTATACGACGTACACGAATCCCTATTACACCAACGCGGTGGCTGGCACCTACAATTACGCACAGCCGATCGCCGTCGACAGCGCCGCACCGGCGCAGGATGCGATCGACCAGGGAT
This sequence comes from Singulisphaera sp., assembly GCA_027451445.1. Taxonomy (GTDB): domain Bacteria; phylum Planctomycetota; class Planctomycetia; order Isosphaerales; family Isosphaeraceae; genus DAIDJG01. Next base: position 3,462 of record DAIDJG010000435.1, on the reverse strand, counting down.
CGGCATCGTTCTCGGCGGCGCGCGACGCGTTCAAGGCGGGCGACTATGCCGCGGCACAGCTCAGAGTCGAGGACGCTCTGAAGTCGCTGCCCAACGACGTCGACCTGCATGAGTTCCGCGCCCTGACATTGTTTGCACAAGCGCGGTATTCCGAGGCGGCAGCGGCGCTTTACGCCGTGTTGTCCGCCGGGCCGGGCTGGAACTGGGCTACGTTGATCGGGATCTACCCGAACGTGGACACGTTCACCGCCCAGTTGCGTACGCTCGAACAGTACCGGATCGCCAATCCGAATGCGGCCTCTGCCCGGTTCGTCCTGGGATATCTATACATTACGATGGGATCTCGGGAAGCGGCGACCAAGGAGCTCGAAGCCGTGGTTCGTCTCCAGCCGGACGACCGGCTGTCCAATCAGCTCCTGTCCACCCTGACGCCCCCGCCGGCGAACGGTGGGAACACGCCGGTGCCTCCGGGCGGGGTCGCCCCGGCGGCTCCCGGCGCTGGGGTGCAGCCTGCCACACCGACCCCCGCCGAGGCGGCGGCCGCGGCGCCTCCGCCGGCTGACGTGGTCGGCACCTGGAAGGCCCAGGGCGCTGGGGGGACGTCGATCGAGTTGAAGCTCGAGCCGAACAACCAGTTCACCTGGACGACCAGCGGGCAGGGGGCGCCCAAATCGTTCTCGGGCACGTACACCTCCGGCTCCGGACTGCTCACCCTCGTGAGCACGGACGGCCTGGCGATCGTGTCGCGAGTCGCCGACGCAGGCAACGGCACGATGAAGTTCAAGCTGATCAGCAGCGGACCCAATGACCCGGGTTTGACGTTCACGCACCTCTAAAAAAGGGAATATCTCTATAGAGCGGTACAGATTCTCACAAGATTTTTTCGCTAATGAGAATCTGTACCTAGTAAGAGATCTTATCGCGCTTCGGCCTCAACGAGTGCCAGCGCACTGAAGGCCGTGGCGGCATCGGTCATCAGCTTTCCGACGAACGTGGATGGGTCGCGCTCCTTGTTCACCGAGCGGCCGGGCCAGGAGCCTTCCGCCTGCTGATGGGTTCGGAGCCAGTCGAGCCCCTTGGCCGCTTCGGGGCGGGCTGCGGTTCCTCCTGAGCAGCGCAGGGTGTGGATGGCCAGTCCGGTCGCGTAGCCATCCGACTCGTGAATCTGGGCCGTGCCGTCGACGCGCTCGAAATCGCCGAAGGTTGCGAGGGACCAGCCACCGTCAGGACGCTGGGCGGCGAGGAGCTGGTCCACGACGGTCTTTTGTTGGTCCGCGGGGAGAAGGTCCTTCCAGCTTCGTGATGCTTCGAGAATGACGAGGCGGTTGAAGAGGCTCTCCTCGGGGAACTGCTGGCGGAGGTAGTCGCGGAGTAAGCCAAGGCCTCGCGCAGCGGCTTCGTCGGGGAGGTGGTTCATGTACCCGGGTGCTGTACTTACGGCGATCGCGGCCAGGGCGGCTCCGAAGGGGCGCGAGTCGTCCGACTCCCAGGGATTCAGGCCGAAGTTCAACCAGTCCCAGGAGCCGGCATCACTCCCCGAAGTCGTTTGCGTCGTCCAGAGGTGTTTCAATGCGGTTTGTGTGGTGTCGCCGGGTGCTGACCGACCCTGGGTCGCGTCGTTGCGGGCCAGGATGAGGGCGTTCAGGACGGCCTCGGTCCCACGCGCTTCGGCCTTCTTGCGATCGCTGCCGTCATACATCAGGCGGAAGCGGGGCTCATCGAGCTCGGCCCAGTGGGCGACGCGCTGGCTGACTTGTGTGATCATCCGTTCTTCGGCCGCTGCCGGATTCGCGATCGCCATGAATCGCCCCAGTGCTGGTCGCGCAAAGGCATAACTGATACCTGTATGACAACTGACGCATGTAGTTCTGTTTGTTCCCTCGCCGCGCTGGGCCTTGGCGAACGCAGCCCAGTCTTCCTGGCGGCCGTCGAGATAGGCGATGGCCCGGCGGATCCGGTCGGCATCGTCCGCCCTCGCTTCGCAAGCCCAACCGAGGACAAGCAAAGTGATCGAGAGCATTCGGAAACCGCGCGGGAGGATTGGAATGTCAGCGGACATGGCAAGCGGCTCTCCGGGGTGGTTGCGACTCCGGCATTGGCGACCTACGCGTTCATCGTACGCGCTCCGTAATCGGATCGCCAATCGGCTTCCAGGATCTCTCGACCTGCGCTTGCCGATGGGCTCAGGAGCTGTTCGTGTTCAATGTGATGGTCGTAACGTAGGATCGTGCGTTGTTGGTTGTCAGCGTAATGGTCCCGCGCTCCGTGGCTCTGGCATAGGCACCCGAGCCGCCGAGAACTTTTTGGGGGAGCTGATCGGCGACGGCCCCATGCCCAACGCGATGTTGGATACCCGGCTTGCCGTTTTCGAAAGCGATACCGAATGCGCCGTTTGCGTTGCGAAGCACGATCGTGTCGGGACCCTCATAGCCTCCGAGGCTGTCAACGGTTTGATTCCAGACCCCGTGTACCTTACCGAGCGACCCGAGCACGCCGCCGACCGGGGTCGATGTCATCTGACCCCCATCAGCGGTGGTCGTGGAGGTCGCCGCTTTACTGTCCACCGTGAGGGTGCCGTCAAGGACCAGCGAGATGGGCGCGGCGTGGGGATGATTGATGGCGGGATGGGCCCTGCTCAGAAGCTGTCGCCCCTCGAGCGGTTCAAAACCGAGCGCACGCACGTGACGCATCTTCGTTCCTCCCAATGACCACAGGCCCAAGGGGGGCAGCGCAACGCGAGGGCTGTGAACCAAAGGAGATTATCGGATAGCCGTCTTTGCGGACTTGAGCGATTTTGGCGATCGCATCGAAAAACCCGTGGCGCATCAGCGATGAACGGCCTCGTGAGTGCGTTGGGTACCTATGTGTCGCCACTCACGGAACGCGCCCTGCACGCCGCGGAGAAAATCGGCGTGGTGTCGGTCAGCTTTGGCGATATCGCGTGCCAGGTCCCCTTTGCGCCGGACGCGATCCGGAAAGCTCAGCCGAGCGGAAGCGTCGGCAAGAAGCGCAGGACGGCGAAATGATTGACAAATCATAATTACACGCATGCTTGGATTACGGCTCACGATAAATATGGACAGAGATAACACCTGACTCGGTGATCTGACCCCGGAACATCCCCTCAGTGTCGAACTCCATCGCGGCGTTCCCCTGCGCATCGAGTGCGATGACGCCCCCGACGCCGCCCGACTCACTGGGCAGCGAACTGATGACCTCCTTGGCCGCCTCCTTGACGCTGCGCTTGCCGTATTTCATCCGGGCTGCGATGTCGTGGGCAACCGCGTAGCGAATGAAAACTTCCCCGTGCCCCGTGCCCGAGACGGCACAGGTCGAGTTATCGGCATACGTGCCTGCGCCGATGATCGGAGAATCGCCCACGCGGCCGAACCGCTTGTTGGTGAGTCCTCCGGTCGACGTCCCCGCCGCGAGGTTGCCGGCCGGGTCGAGCGCCACCGCGCC
>DAIDJG010000434.1 GCA_027451445.1 Singulisphaera sp. | reverse complement strand
GCGCGCGGTACCGATTCTCGAAGCGCTCGACACGGCGTCGCTCGCGGCGTCCCTCGACCACTCCAACGGCACGCTGCGCGATAACGTCCAGCGCCTTCTCGTGCACCGGGACGACCCTGCCGCGGTTCCTGTCCTCATGCGGTTGGCGCGCGACGGTCGGCGCCCCGTGACCCGAATGCAGGCACTATGCACGTTGGACGGAATGGGTGCGCTGACGCCGGGCCTGGTCGCGCGGGCTCTCAACGATCCAGCACCAGGCGTGCGGCGGCAGGCGCTGCGACTCGCCGATCATTGGGCTGGTCAGGACGAGCCGTTACTCGAAGCTGCCGTCCGACTCGTGAATGACCCAGACCCGACAGTTCGTTTTCAGCTTGCGCTGAGCCTCGGACAATGGGACGATTCGCGTGCAGCGGAAGCGCTCGGCCGGCTGGCTCTCGACCGGCCTCACGACGTCTGGATCGAGGCGGCCGTGGTCAGCTCTTCCTGGCGACGCACCGGGGAAATCCTGCGCGTCGCCTTGGCCCACCCACCGGTCGAGGGCGGCGCTCCTGCCGGTGACGGTCGCGCGGACGCCACGCTCATCTCACGATTGATCGATACGTTGGGCGGTTCGAACGATCGGAAGTCACTTTCGCACGCCATCAACGCGGTCATGGCACGATTCCCAACCGATCAGCCGCTCGAGGACTGGCGACTGGCCGCTGCCGCGCGCTTGCTCGACCTGAATCGAGGATCGACGAAAGACGCCGAGGACCGCAACCACGCGTTCCTGCGGCGTGCCGGCGAAACAGCCCGGAACTCGAGGATTTCCGTACCAAAACGTACTCTTGCGTTCCGGCTGCTCGGGCGAGTGCCCGAAGAACGTGACGCGGATCGGACGTTCCTTGGCGAGATGCTGGAGCCCAACGTACCGGTCTCGCTGCAAATCGCCGCGGTCGGGGAACTCGCGCGCTTTGGCGAGACGCCCGCCTTTTCGGAGATCGTAAGGCGTTGGGATGGACTAGGCCCCGAGGTCCGCTCACGGGCTCTCGATGCGCTGGTGGGCCACCCAACGGGGCCCGTTGCGCTTCTCGACGCAGTAGAGCGAGGCGTTCTGGCCGCGAGCTCGATCGATGCGGCGCATCGACAGCGGCTACTCGATCACCCCACTGAGGCAATCAAACGCCGCGCGTCGAGAGCGTTTGAGGCGTCACGACCAAGCTCACGAACTGCGGTCGTCGACGCGTTCCGCCCTGCCCTGGCGGTCGCCGGAGACGCCCAGCGCGGAGAGGCCATCTTCGTGAAAACGTGCGCCACATGCCACAAATTCGGCGGCCACGGCCATGAGGTCGGCCCCGACCTCGCTGCGCTGACGGATCGGACCCCCGAGGCCTTCCTGGTCGCCATTCTCGACCCGAACCGAGAGGTCGATGCACGTTACGCGAGCTATACCGCTGCGCTGAAGGACGGGCGGCTCGTCACAGGGCTTGTGGCCGCCGAGACCGCGAACAGCGTTTCGTTGAAACGCCTGGACAGTCAGCTCGACGTCCTCCTTCGCTCCGAGCTGGACGAGTTGAAGACCGCGGGCAAGTCGCTGATGCCCGAGGGGCTCGAGAACGACTTGAAGTCAGACGCACTGACGGACCTGGTCGCCTATTTGTCCTCGGGCGGTTACCGGCCCAAGAGCGTCGCGGGTAATCGTCCCCGGACCGTGGCTCAAAACGCTGCGGGCGTCCTGCGACTGTCGGCCGAGACCGCCGAGATTTACGGGCCGAGCCTCACCTACGAGCCCGAATTTGGCAACCTCGGCTATTGGCACTCACGCGACGATCATGCGTCCTGGGTGGTCCAGGTCGATCGGCCTGGAACATTCACGGTGACGATGGAATGGGCCTGCGCCGACGAGTCGGCCAATAATCCGTTCGAGCTTCAAATGAGCGGAACGACCATTCGCGGACGAGTGGGGGGAACCGGCGCCGGGACGTGGTCCCATTATCAGTCGATCTTCCTGGGAGAAGTGACCCTCGCGGTCGGCACCCACCGGCTCGACTTGCGCCCCGCTGATACCGTGCACAATGCGCTGATGGATCTGCGCGCTATCGTGCTCTCGCCACGAGTCTCTTTGAAGAAAGAATGAGCAAAGATCCCGGTCGCGCAAATCGCGTTCTCGTGATGCGCATATTAGCGTATTTTGGATAACTATTTCATATTGAATGCAAGAGTCTTTCGCCGTATGAGGAAGCGTTCAGTGAACCTTGAGGTTTTGGCCTTCCCTAAGTCGCGGATCGTGTCAATAATCGAACCGTCGCATCCTTGCAGGAATGCCGGGGTTGCCTTCGATCCGTTGAGGACAGGCGGAATGCAGCTTGTGGTGAACGGTGTCCCGAGATGCCTGACCATCCTTGCGTTGACCTGGTCAACGCTAGGGTTGGCCACGGACGTGCTTTCGGGTCCCCTCACTCCCGAAGCGTTCCTTCAGATTTTGCTCGACGCTCCCCGTGGTCGTGTCTCGGAGCGAAATCACCAGCCGCCCCATTGGGCCGGGCTCGCAAACGTCGACGTTGATGCCGAGCGCTCCACGGAGAGCGAAGGCTCCGTCCCGAGCCCCGCTGTCGTTTGTGACGCCGCCTGGCCGGCGTTGATGGCTCCGTCGATGATTCGTCGCCATGGGGCGACGGGCTTTCGAATCGCGCTTTCGGCAACCCATGTTGATCACGCCCCTCCCCCTCCTTCCCAACGACTCCACACGGACTCGGTTTCAGACCATCCGCAGGACACGATCGTTCAATTCTGTCGCCTACTCTGCTAAGGGCCACCGTGCGCACGGGTTGAATCCAGCGCGTGACCTTGCGACGTCGATCGCGTTAAGCACGCTGGGCTGGCTCTCCTGACGGGGTACCACCCACAGGTCGAAAACCGCGATTCGTCGCACACATGTGCCGCGACCTGGGATTTCGTGTGCCTCGACATGAATCAATAGGACGCGCACGTTCCTTCTCGAGCGTGTCTGCACCGGATTGGATTCGCTCGTTCTCGCATACCAAGGAGCTACCCCGGCCACATGGGATTTGGCGGAGAGTGCCCGGCCGGGCTGTGGTGGCGTTCGGACGAACCGCCGAACGGTGTCACAATAACCCCGCCTGCCGGGGCGTCGTTCTAGGCAACGCACCGACGGCCCCGGCGCTTTTTGAATCTGCATTTTTAGATCCGATCAATGAACGCGCGGTACCGACTCCCGAAAAGTCGTGCCGCGCTCGCTTGCTCACGCACGCGATCAGCCCCCCCCGGGACGCGGGAACGCATGCCCGCGTTTTCTTCGCCTGCCCGACCTGCCAACCGACCGCAACGAAGGATCTGACTCACGTTGTGATGCATTGCATAGTGTGAGTTTTCAAGGACTGACTCGGCCAGCTTCTGGACGAGCCCGGTTCGGTTCGCCAGTATGGACGCCTGCTCCTGAGAGGTCCAACTCCACCCTCGGCCGTTTGTCGCATCGGAGCCACACCGTGATTCGGACTTGCTTGCTCGTGCCGCTTGCATTGAGTGTTGGACTGTGCTCGATTCCGCTCCGAGCGCAGGACTCACCGAGATACGCCGGCCCCACCACCAAGGGGTTTGTCCTCCCGAACGGGTGGACGATCTCCCCGGCGGGAGAACAGGTGCCGTTGACCGATCTTCCCTTGAACATCATGCCCCTCTCCGATGGGCGCCACGCCGTGGTCGCGACGAGCGGCTACAACGCCCACGAGTTGGCGTTGATCGATCTGACGAGCAAGAAGGTCGTCTCGAAGGCAAGCACGCGGCAGAGCTGGTATGGACTAGTCCACGACGCGAAAGCTGAGCGCATCTGGTGGTCGGGCGGCGGGAGCAACCGGCTGAATGAGTATCGCTTGCAGGACGGAAAGCTTTCGGCCGTCGACGCGCCGGAGGCTCCCCAAACGAAGGAGCAGACCAAGGGACACTTCCGGAGCGGGTTGGCCTTCGATGCGGCGAAATCGGTCCTGTATTCGCTCGACATCAACGCCGGCACGATTGCGCTGATTCCGCAGGGGAGCGAGGGCACGCCGACGGTCGCCACAGCGGGAATCCGGCCCTACGACGTCGTCCTGGCGCGCAATGGCTCGCGGCTCTACGTGTCCGATTGGGCCAGTCGAACGGTCCTCGCCCTCGACCCGGCGGACCTGCATATCCTCGCGCGGATCGGTGTTGGCGAGCATCCGAATCAGATCGCGGTGCACCCGAAGGACGACCGGATCTTCGTCGCGTGTGCGTCGAGCAATAGCGTCGCTGTCATCGACACCCTGCGCGGGACGGTCACTGAAACGATCGCGACGCCGCTCTTCCCCAAAGCGCCGGAAGGCAGCACGCCCGATGCCCTGGCCATCGCTCCTGATGGCGGCACCCTTTTTGTTGCGAACGCCGATAACAATTGTGTGGCCGTGCTCGACATCGCCACGCCGTCGCGGAGCCAGGTGAAAGGCTTCATTCCGACGGGTTGGTATCCGACCGCGGTTGCCGTCACGCCGGACGGCAAGTCGCTCCTCGTGGGCGTTGGTAAGGGGAACCAGACCAAGCCAAATCCGATCGAAGCCAAGAAGGCCGCGGCCGAAAAGAAGGACGAGCGGCGCCCGAACCTGCCGTTTCCTTACATTGGGACGACGCTCTCGGGTGCGCTGTCGATCGTGCCGATCCCCGACGAGAAACAGCTCGCAACATACTCGAATGCCGTCTACGAGAATTGCCCCTACTCCGATGCGCTTTTGACGGACGCCCCCTATCCGCGCAAGACCGCCATTCCGACCAAGGTCGGTGACCCGTCACCGATCAAGCACGTGATCTACATCATCAAGGAGAACCGAACCTACGATCAAGTTTTCGGCGACATGCCCCGCGGGAATGGCGATCCTGCGCTGGTGATGTTCGGCAAGGCGGTGACCCCGAATCACCACAAGCTGGCCGACGAGTTCGTCCTCCTCGACAACCTTTATTGCAACGGTCATGTTTCGGCCGACGGCCACCCCTGGTCGACGATGGCGTACAACACCGACTACATTGCGCGCAACTGGGCGCTCACTTATTCGGGCCGCGCGGGTGTCGACGACGATGAAGACGGCGATCTCGCCAAGGCCCCTTCGGGCTACCTCTGGGATGCGTGTGCCCGCAGCAACCTGACCTACCGCAGTTACGGCGAATACGGCCGGCGCGTGAGCCAGCCGGATGGCACCTTCAAGATGGAGGGCTCCGTCCCTGGACTCATCGGCCATTTCTGCCCGGATTGGGGCATCTCAACGGAGCGCGGTAAACCCGTCCGCGATACGGACCGGGTCGACACGTTCGTCAAGGAACTCCGCGCCTACGAGAAGACGGGCGACCTTCCCCGGTTCATCGTGATGAGCCTCGGCGAAGATCACACGACCGGTACACGGCCGGGCTCGTTCACGCCCCAGGCGTGCGTCGCCAGCAACGACCTGGCGCTCGGGCGACTGGTCGACGCGGTGAGTCACAGCAAGTTCTGGCCGGAGACCGCAATCTTCGTCATCGAGGACGACGCCCAGAACGGTCCCGACCACGTTGATGCCCATCGCACCGTCGGTCTGGCGATCAGCCCGTATACCAAGCGGCACCATCTCGATAGCTCGCAATACAGCACGGTGAGCATGCTGCGGACCATCGAGCTGATTCTCGGTCTCGCGCCGTTGAGCCAGTTCGACGCCGCGGCGAACCCCATGTTCGCATCGTTCAATGCCGAGCCAACCGTCACTCCTTACGATCATGTGCCCGCCGAGATCGACCTGAACGCCAAGAACGGCGCATTGGCGTATGGCGCTGATCGGTCCGCTCGGATGGACTTCAGCGAGTACGACAAGATCGACGACTTCGAGCTCAATGAGATTCTGTGGCGAGCCATCAAGGGCGCGGAGGCACCGCTGCCCCCGGCAGTGCGGAGGGCGATTGCGTACCGCAATCCCGCCGCTAACCGCTGAGCCATTCGTCGCGGTGAAGCTCGACAAACTGGTCGTCGTTCAATCGCGGATAGGCCCGATAGACCCGGTCAATTTCGAGCCCTTGACCGGGTCCCAGAGTCTCGTCCGGATCGAGCAGCCAGATCCCTTCAAGAAGCCCCTGTCTGCGCAGGACTTCGTGCAGTCCTGCGATGCAGCCTTTGAAGCCGTTCGCGGCGTCGAAAAACGCCGCGTTTGTGTCGGTGACCGTCACGGCAAACCGCAGAAATTCCGGGGATAGCGAAGTCCCCTTGTCCGCGATGGAGTGGCAGGTCGCGAGCAGTTCGACCGCCCTGCGGGTCCAGACGGCCCAGTGCCCCAGCAGACCACCCACAATTCTGCGTTCAACGTGCCGGCGGCCGACGAGGAACCGATAGGGCGTCACCAGGTCGAGCACGATGTTATCGTCGTTGCCCGTGTAGAGGGCGATGTCGGCACGGCCCGACGCGGCGACGGCTCGAACGACGTCCATCGTTTTGTACCGGTCGAACGGGGCAATTTTGATCGCCACGACCCCTTCGATTTCGGCAAACTCGCGCCAGAAACGATAGGGCAGATTGGGCCCCCCGACGGCGCGTTGGAGGTAGAAGCCAACCAGAGGGATCACCTCCGAGACCGTTTGGCAGTGCTCGAGCATTTCGTCGGGTTCCAGGCCCGTTCCCGCGAGACTGAGCAGGCCTGCGTGGTAGCCGTACTCACGCAGCAGCTTGGCTTCCGCGACGGCCTGTGCCGTGGGGCCGCACACTCCGCCGATTCGCACATGAGGACCCAGGCACGCGGCGCGGTCGAATTCCTCGGCGACGAGTTCGAGGAGCGGTCCGAAGAGCCCGTGACGCGGGTCTCGGATGGCGAACTGGGTCGTGTGAACGCCGACGGCAATCCCACCGGCTCCGGCCGTCAAGTAGTACCGGCAGAGTGCCCGTTGCCGGCGCTCGTCCAACCGCCGCGCGGCATCCAGGGCCAATGGCAAGGCCGGGATGACCGCGCCGCGCTCCAGGACGGCTCGCACGTCGGTGGGAAGGCCTTGGGCCATGCTTGTAATTCTCTTGCGATAAGCCGAACGAATGGCAGATGGCAGTCGGCAGACGGCAAATGGCGGTAGACCAGTGAGAGCCTAATTCGTCGGCTGGCGCTATCTCCCGTTAGCCATCAACTCGCATCTTGCATCTGCCATTCTGTTAGGAGCTATGAGCGACTCGTTACAGCGTCCACCCCTTGCGATACTCGGTGTGGACGAACTCGTTGAGCTCAGGCGCGTTGCGCACCTTGAGGTTTTCGCTGTCCCACTCCAGACGCTTTCCCGGCGCTCGGAGCGCCAGGACTCCCAGGAGCACGATTTCGGTCAGAGGTCCCGCATAGTCAAAATTCGAGACCGGCCGCGGTCCTCCCTTGCAGGCTTCGAGCCACTCCTCGTAATGGCCCGGCGATCGAGCCATCGTCTTCGGAACGGCCTTCGCCTGCTCGTGCAACGCACCGGGGAGCAGCGTGGGCATCCCGCCGTGCGAGCCGTGGAACATCTTTCCCTTTGCGCCGACGTAGAGCACACCGTTGTCGGGCAAACGGTGGCCCGGCGCCATCTCGGCGGGCGTGGGCGGCATGAGGCCCCCTTCGTACCAGGTCATGTGCACGGGAGGTTGCGTGCCTCTCGCCGGAAAGTCGAATGTGATGATCGCGGCGATGGGGTAGGTTTCGAAGTTCAGCTTGTTATTGTCCAGCACGAACCCGTCGATCGTTGCGCTGGCTTCGACGGTCGAAGGTGCACCCAGCCCCAGTGCCCAGACCGGGTGGTCGATGATATGGCACCCCATGTCGCCGAGTGCACCCGTGCCGAAGTCGCGCCACCCGCGCCAACTGACGGGTGCGTAGGCCGGGTGGTACGGGCGCTCTCGGATGGGACCAAGCCAGAGGTTCCAGTCCAGCGTCAGCGGAACCGGCGGAGTTTCGGCTGGCCGGGTGATCCCCTGCTTCCAGAGCCGACCGGCGCGATCGGACCAGACGTGAACCTCGCGCACGTCGCCAATGACACCGGCCTGAATCCACTCGTTCGTGAGTCTCGCCCCTTCGGTGGCGTGCCCCTGGTTCCCCATCTGCGTCGCGACCCCCGCGAGCTTCGCGGCCTTCGTCAATTCGCGGCACTCGAGGAGCGTGTGCGTCAGCGGCTTCTGGCAGTACACGTGTTTGCCGGCCCGGATCGCGGCCATCGAAGCCACGGCGTGGATATGGTCCGGCGTACCGACGGTCACCGCATCGATGTGCGCCGCTTCCTTGTCGATCAGCTCTCGAAAATCTTTGTATCGGCGGGCCTTCGGAAAGGCGCTGAAGCTGCCGGCGGCACGCTCGGAGTCGACATCGCAAAGCGCCACGATGTTTGCACCGTTCTTGCTGTGGGTGGCAATGTCCCCTCCACCCATGCCCCCCGCTCCGATCCCGGCGACGTTTACACGATCGCTCGGCGCAACGAATCCTGCGCCGCCGAGCACGTGCCGCGGAACGATCATGAATCCCAACGCCGCTCCGCCGATCGTGCCGACAAAGCGCCGGCGCGAAGTGCCCGCCCTGGGTGGATTGTCAGCCTTCACGTTCCTCATGATCACCCCTTCACAGTCGCTCGAGTGTTCGGAGCGCAGCTCAGCAGGAACCGGCGCACGCCTCACGATAATCCGCGTCTTTCGGCGATGCCAGGACTCGCCGGTTTTGGATTCAGAAGCTGCTGGCCGTGGTCGATTATATCTGTTAGAACGTACACGATTCTGGTGTCGCCTTACGACTGCCAATCTCCACGAGACGAGGGATACGCCATGGCGGACTTGAGCGACGGTGAGTCGGTCGAGATGAAGGGGTCCGGAGCCAAGCCTTATGTCTTGAAGAATGTCGGGGGCGTCTATTCCTGCTCCTGCCCCGCCTGGCGCAATCAATCCACTGCGATCGAGCAACGAACGTGCAAACACCTCCGCAAGCTGCGGGGCGATGCGGCGGAAGACGCCCGGGTCGGTCAGGCGCCGCAGCCCAAGCCCGAAACGGGCGACGATGAGGACGAAACCAAGTCCGGGCCGCCGCTCTTGCTGGCGGAGCGCTGGGACAATGCGCAGGAACTGACCGGGTGGTGGATGAGCGAAAAGCTCGATGGCGTCCGGGCCTACTGGGACGGAAAATCGTTGATCTCCCGCCTCGGGAATACCTTTCACGCGCCCGATTGGTTCGTGGAAGGCTTGCCCGAGACTCCGCTTGACGGCGAGCTCTGGATCGCGCGGAAAGCGTTTCAGCGGACGGTCAGCATCGTGCGCCGGCAGGACAAGTCCGACCTGTGGAAGGAGGTGGTCTACGTTGCATTCGATGCGCCATCGCTCGGAGTGCCGTTCGAGGAACGACTCACCTTCGTGCGAGAGCACGTTGCGCGCAAGGCGCCGCCGTATCTCCGAGCACACGAGCACGCCCCCTGCACGAGCGTTGATCATCTTCGCGAGGAGTTAGCACGGGTCGAAGCGCTCGGTGGCGAGGGATTGATGATGCGCCAGCCTCGATCCGCCTACGAGGTTGGTCGTTCGCTGACGTTGCTCAAGATCAAGAACTTTCGCGACGCGGAAGCACGCGTGCTGGAGCACCAGAAAGGCGCCGGCCGGCACAAGGGACGGCTGGGTGCGTTGTGTGTGGAGTTACCCGACGGGACCAGATTTTCGGTCGGGACCGGCTTTTCCGACAAGGAGCGTGAATCTCCGCCACCCATAGGCTCGGTCATCACTTTCCGCTACCAGGAATTGTCCGAAGCGGGCGTTCCGCGGTTTCCGTCGTACATTGGAGTGCGTGCGGATCAAGGTTTGTCCGCCGTGAATACGACGCCAACTCCTGCAGTTCCGGTGCCTGCGGCGAAGACTCCTGAGACGCCGGTTTCGTCCGGAACCCGGCACTTTGAGTTCGTCGAAGGGAATTCGAGCAAATTCTGGGAGATCAGCCGATCGGGGCGCGCGGTCACCGTTCGCTTCGGCCGGGTCGGTACTCAAGGGCAAACGAAGACGAAGGAACTGCCGGACGAGTCCGCCGCCGCTCGACATGCGAGCGAGCTGGTGGAAGAGAAAATGGGCAAAGGTTACGTCGAGGGCAGATCGGCGTGATGCGATTGGGGGCGTCTTTCAGCGTCTGACCAAGGCATTGCACACGTTTTGAGGTCGAGTTTTCGATACTAACCCGAAGCGCGAGCGAGGGATAATTATATGATGCTCTCGCTCGCGCTTCGGGTTAGTATAGTTGGATCGACCCTACGACGCGCGCGATTCGTTCGATCCGCTTTAGAATCGTCCGTCACGCGCTTCGAAGTGGGTCGGTTTGTCGAGGGTCGGCCCGCTTCGGAGCAGCCAGTCCGCCGTCAATTCGATCAGGCGCGCAGCGTTGAGCCGAGGGGGGCCGAAAAGGCTACGGCTGACGCTGGCGTCGTTCAGCAGGGCGTCGGGCGATTCTTCGCCTCGAAACACGACCGGGCGGTCCATCAAGGCCCCGAATCGTTGAGCGACTTCTCGTACGCTCAAAATCTCCGGCCCCGCGACGTTGAGCACGAACGGCGGGATCCCGACGTGTTCGAACGCCTGGAGCGCTTGCGCATTGGCGTCGCCTTGCCAGATGACGTTGAAGTAACCCATCGTGAGATCAATGGGCTCACCAGCCAGCACTTTGCGACCCAGGTCGAGCAGCACGCCGTATCGCATTTCGACCGCGTAATTGAGGCGAATAATAGCCGCGGAGGTTCCCAACGTCCGGCTGAGGTGCTCGACGATCCGCTCGCGCCCCATGCAGCTCATGCCATACTCGCCCACGGGGCGGAGCGCGTCCGTCTCCTTCGAGCCGCCGCGAGTGACGGGCTCGAGTGCATAGACATTTCCCGTCGAGAAGACCACGACGCGACTTCCCCGGTATTTCTGAACAACCAGGCCGGGCAGGAACGCATTCATCGCCCACGTTCGAGCTTCCTGGCCGGTAGCACCGAATTTCATGGCGAACATGGAGACGACGTTGGGCACGTCCGGTAAGCCTTTCAGCGCGTCGAGGTCGAGCAGGTCGCAGCGGATGGTCTCGATCCCTCGCTCGCGGAGCCAGGTTTCGCGAGCCGGGTCCGAGAAGCGAGCCACACCGAGCACACGTCGCTTATGCTGGCCCGCGGCGTTGAACGCGCGACGGGCCATCCAGGCGAGAGTCGGGCCCATTTTCCCGGCAACACCGAGCACGATCAGGTCCCCGTCGAGTCGGGAGAACGTATCAATCAATCCGGCGGTCGGCGTACTCAGGAGGTCGTCGAGTTGCTCAACGTTTGCGATCGCAGTTCCGTTCAGGTCGTCCATCGACGAATCTCCGGTCTGGTGTTTCAGCCCTTTTCCGCCCCGGCGCTCGCCCACAACCGATCGAGGTCCTCGGCGACTCTCGGACCGTATCCCATTCGCGTCAAGATCCTCAAAGGGCGAAGGCCCCACGACTCGACAATCCTGCAAGCCGGTTCGTGAGTTGTTGGGACATCGAGGACCACCGTCTCTCCGGCGTAGCGGCAGGCCGCGTCGTCGAGCAATACGGGAGCCACGTCACTCTGGGCAATGCACGGCCCGATCTGCCGCGCCTTGGATCCGGGACGAGCGAGCACATAACCGCTGACAGCGCTTCCGTCGAAGCCGACACGGAGGGAGGCGGGGTGCTCCGTGATCAACGCTTTCAGCAACCGGCCGCGGTCAGTCCCTGTCACGGCCTGGTCGAGTGCAAGGATTTCGTCAAACACCTGATCGACGAGGACATTCGGGAGTGTGGGTGCGTTTACGTTGCGGGGGAGGGTACCGTGGTACCGTGCCAGAGTCATTTCCGCCTTGAAACCAAGCGACTCGTACAACGGTTCACCGAGGGGGGTCGCGTCGAGCCGGATCGAGCGGACCCCTTGCGATTCGAGCGCGGCGAGGGCGTGGACCATGAGACTTCGCCCGATTCCTTTGCGACGGAAAGCGACGTCGACCAGCATCATTGCGATCCATGCGACCGGGCCGAACCGGCACGTTGTAACGGTGCCGGCGGGAACGCCGTCCCACTCGGCCAGGAAACAGCCGTCCGGTTGCAGGCTGATAAGGCGTCGCCAGTCGGTTTCGAGCTGGTTCCAGCTAGCTTGCTCCTTGAGCCGCATGCCGATCGGAATGTCGGTCATGGTCAGCACGCGAATGCGAATCACCCGGACGATCCTCCCAAACGGCCGAATTCGGTTCGAACGTTTTGCGCGGGATGACGGGTTCCGGCCGCTCCGGGCCCACGATGCGATCCCATGTCGAACGCCGCAGACAAGGTGGACGAAACCCGGTGGGCGCGTTACAGTTTCCCTGTCCTGATGTTGTGCGAAAGTTTAACCGATCGGCCCACTGGGTTGATACCCTCTCATCACGTGGCTCGACAATTCATGGCTAACCGTCAATCGACTCCTCAATCGTCGTGTCCAGGCCCCCAGCGGGCTTGCCCGACGAGACGGCAAGCGCTGTGGGCGGGCGCGTTGGCGTGGACGGGGTTGACGTTGGCTGATGTGCTTCGGGCGCGTGTGGTTGCCGGCCCGACGACCGCATTGGGGCGGGCGCGTTCGTGTATTCTGATCTTCCAGTGGGGCGGACCGAGCCAGCTCGATACGTGGGACCCGAAGCCTGACGCGCCCGCTGACATCCGCGGCGAGTTCGGTTCGATCGCGACGAGTTTGCCGGGCGTGCGGGTCAGCGAGCACTTCCCTCAACTGTCCGCGCAGGTGCATCGGCTGGCGATCGTCCGCTCAATGAGTCACGACGACCCCGCGCACCTGTCCACGGCGCATCGGGTACTAACGGGTCATCTTGCTCCGACGCCCTTCTCGGATGCGGCCGGACCGTCGCCGCAAGATTGGCCGCATCTTGGAGCGCTGGTGACGCGATGCCGCCCGTCTGAGGGCGCACTGCCGTCCGCCGTGAACCTTCCCTGGGTCGTCGCCCATCCCGCAGCCCCTGGTGGCAGGGCGCCGGGCCAGAACGCGGGCTGGCTCGGCAAGGCATTCGAGCCGTTCCAGGTGGAGGGGGATCCGAACGACCCTGGGTTCCAGGTGGCTGGACTCGGCCTACCGGACGGCGTCGACGGGAACCGGTTACGCGGCCGTCGCAACTTGCTGGAGGCTCGGAGCGACTCGTGGACCGCGAGCGGCGCCGGGGCGCGTGCCTGGGATGGGTTTCAGACGCGAGCGCTCGATGCTCTCACTTCGGCACAGGTCCGCAAGGCGTTTCAGATCGAGCGCGAAGACCCCAGGCTGCGTGAACGTTACGGGCGGCACATCCACGGTCAGTGCCTCCTGCTGGCGCGTCGGCTCGTGGAAGCGGGTGTGGGGCTGGTGACGGTGAACTGGCACAACGACGGCCAGAATTTCTGGGATACGCACGGCGACAACTTCAACCAGCTCAAGAACCGCCTCATGCCTCCTGCCGACCGCGGTTTTGCGGCGCTGCTCGACGACCTCGCGGCGCGGGGAATGCTGGAGGAGACCCTGGTCGTCTGGACCGGTGAGTTTGGCCGGACGCCGCGGATCACGAAGAACAATGCCGGGCGCGAACACTGGCCGCGCTGTTATTCCGCGGTGCTGGCCGGCGGCGGAGTGCGTGGGGGCGTCGTTTACGGAGCGTCCGATCGCTGGGCTGCCTACCCCGCGCGCGATCCGGTCAGCCCCGACGACCTGGGCGCCACCATCCTCGCCGGGCTGGGGATTGATCCCGCAACCGAGGTGCGCGATACCGTCGGACGTCCTCTCCGAATCAATATGGGAACGCCCCTGACCCAACTCTTCGGCTAAGCC
Source organism: Singulisphaera sp. (assembly GCA_027451445.1). GTDB lineage: Bacteria > Planctomycetota > Planctomycetia > Isosphaerales > Isosphaeraceae > DAIDJG01. Next base: position 29,798 of record DAIDJG010000434.1, on the reverse strand, counting down.
CCCCTAACTCGTGGCGACACCGTGCTTGACGAGGGTCACCTCGTTGCCCTTCGCGTTGTACGTCACCTCGTCCATGAACGCGCGGATGAGCAAAAGACCCCGACCGCCCATGCAAAGCAACTCCTCGGCCTCGACCGGCCGGTCGAGGCGCGAGGTGTCGAACCCTGGTCCTTCGTCACTCACTATGTAGGTAGCCGAATGGCGGTCGAGCTGGACCCGCACATGGATCGTCCGGTCGCGATACGGCTCCTGGGACCGCCGCCGTTGCACCTCGGCGTGGAAAAGCCGTTCGTCGTTCTGGCGGAGCTGCGAGCTCACCTCCAGGTTGCCGTGGTAAAGCGCGTTGGTCAGGACCTCCTGGAGCGCGATGCCGACGCGCATCCGCGCTGTTTCATCACACAACTCCATCCGTGCGAGATCTTCTTGCAAGAGTTCGATCATGGGATCGATCAGGTCCGGGTCGTTCTCCAACTGGAAGTGAGACGACCAGCCGAGCACCGAGCCGAGCAGGCGCTGACGTTTGCGCCCCGTGGACGCGACGGCCAGTATCTGGCGGATCGTCGACACGAGGTCTCGCGCCAGCGATCGCTTGGGAACGTAGTTGGCCGCCCCCGCGCGCAACGCTTGCATCGCGACCTCCTCGCTCCCGTGAGCCGTCATCAGGATGACCGGAATCTGCGGAAAGAGCCGGCGTACCTCCTGGACAAGCATCAAGCCGTCGAGCCCGGGCATCAAAAGGTCGGACACGACCAGCGAAGGACGCTCGCGCTCAATGATCACGAGCGCCTCCTCGCCATCGCCCGCGTACAGCACATCCAAACCTGTCGCCTTCTGCATGACCCCCCCGGCGATTCGACGATCGACGGGCGAGTCATCAACGATTAAAACGGACCGGCCTTTCGCCCGATCGGGCGAGCCTGCGTGTGATGGCTTCTCGGTGAACACGGACAACGCCATTTCCGCCTCCCTCGTTCGGTGATCATGTCACACTATGTCGTCGCCGCAAAGTCGGCATTCTCAATTTCGATCATGAATTCCCGTTCGGCATTCGCTCGAAACCGGACGTAGGCGTCTCGGAGTACGCCGAACGCCGTGCTCGCGGTGCTGAGGTTTTCGTCCCTGCCCATCATTTCGAGTCGCCGCGCGGCTGTGATGAGCTCGGGAGCCGCGCAATGGGTCGCAGCTCCTGCGATGGTGTGGCAGAGACGCCTCACCGTGGTGTGCTCCTCGCTGGCAATCGCGGCTTGAATTCGCGGCAGATTCTTCGCACAGTCGGCAATAAAGAGGTCGAGTACATCTCTCAGTAACTGAACGTCGCCGCCCAGCGACTGGAGCGCGGCGTCTCGATCGAAACAGGCGGCGTTGTGGATCGGGCTCGCGGCGGCGCGAACTTCGGAATCGGGACAACCGCCAAGCCGAACGAACAATTCACGAAGCGACTCAGTCTGGACCGGCTTGGCGAGGTAGACGTCAAACCCGGCGGCAAGACAGCGCTCCCGGTCTTCCTTGAGCGCGTGAGCGGTCAACGCTGCGATTGGGACGCTTGAACTGAACTGACCTGCACTCGCTCGAATGGCGGCCAGGGCCTCGAAGCCGTCCATCTCCGGCATCTGAAGATCCATGAGGACAACGTCGAATGGCTGTGTGGCGTGGGCGTCCACGGCGGCGCGGCCGTTCGAGACGACTTCGACATGATGACCCAGCCGCTCGATCATCCTTGCGGCGACCATTTGATTGACGGGATGGTCTTCGGCCAGGAGAACCCGAAGCCGGCGCGCAGCCTGATTCGTGATTGACGGACTCGTTTCAGCGGCCTGCTCAGGCACGCCAGCTTCGGTCGTACCGTCGACCGAGAAACCTCCCTCGACAACCGCCTCTAATGCCTTGAAGAGCTCCGAGGGACGAACGGGTTTCGTCAATGAAGCGCGGATTCCCAGGCTCTCAAAGAGGTTCGTATCTTCGGTATTGCCTCCGGTGCTCAGCAAAACGATCGGCAGTCCTTCGAGGACGGGGATTTTCCGTATGCCGTCGACCAGGTCAACGCAGTCCATGCCGGGCAACGTCCTATCCAGCAAGACCAACGTGAACGGCTCGCCGCCTAGAATGGAGTCGGCGAGGATCTTCAGCGCGGAGGATGCGTCGGCCACCGCAGAGGTTCGTGCGCCCCAGGAAGCAACCAGATCGCTCAGGATGTTGCGGCTCGAACGGTTGTCGTCGACAACCAGCACGCGCGACCCCAGCAGCAACGAAGGTGCGTCGGGATGACTGGTCGAGTCGCGCAGCAAGCGAATGCTAAATCGGAAGATACTGCCACCGCCGGGGTTATCCTCGACCCGGATACGTCCGCCCATCATTTCGACGAGCAAGGATGTGATCGAGAGCCCGAGCCCCGTCCCACCGTGATTGCGTCGCGAAGAACCATCGGCCTGAACAAAGGCCGCAAAGATCGCGGACCGCTTTTCTTCAGGGACGCCAATCCCAGTGTCGGTGACGGTGAACTCGAGAACGGCTTCGTCGGAACTGGTGAGTTCCGATTGCACCGCCACAACCACTTCCCCGCGCGGAGTGAACTTGATCGCGTTGTCGACAAGATTCACGAGGATCTGTCGCAGGCGACCAACGTCGCCGACGACCGCCTCGGGTACGTCGGGCGCGATCCGACACGCCAGCTCTAGCCCTTTCTCATGAGCGCGCAGCGCCAGGGTCCGCAGTGTCTCGCTGACCGAGTCGCGCAACGAGAAAGCGACGGGATTCAGCTCCAGCTTTCCGGCCTCGATCTTCGAGAAGTCGAGGATATCGTTGATGATCTTGAGCAGCGCGTCGGCCGACGACTTGACGAGTCCCAGGTATTCCCGCTGACGAACGGACAGCGAGGTGCTGAGGGTCAGCTCGGTCATCCCGAGAATCCCATTCATGGGCGTACGGATCTCGTGGCTCATGTTGGCCAGGAACTCGCTCTTCGCCCGCGTTGCCGCCTCGGCCGCCTCCTTGGCACTTCTCAGCTCTTCTTCGGTGCGTTTTCGCTCTGTCAGATCGTGCCACACTGCCAACAAGACCGAACGCCCCGCGACTTCGACCGGGGTCAACGAAACTTCACAGGGAAACGACTCCCCCCCTTGCCTGCGATACCACCAGTCGAAGCGGTGGAATCCGTCGCGGCGGGCCTGGTCGTACGTTTCCGCCGCTTTCTCGTGGGAACAGCGCCCGTCCGGCTGGAACTCGGGCGAGAGTGCATCGAGATTGAGTCTTAGCGCGTCGAGCTTTTCCCGACAGCCGAGCATCGCGACCGCGGCGGCATTGCAATCGAGTATGCCATCACGCTCATGGATCAAGAGATGCGCCTCGGATGACTTTTCAAACAGCAGGCGGAATTTCTCCTCGGCCCTCTTCCGCTCCGTGACGTTCATGATCTGAGACACGAAGTGAACGGGATTTCCCCTTGCGTCGCGCACGAGCGAGACCATCAGCACGATCCACACGACCTGGCCGTTCTTGTGAATGTACCGTTTCTCCATCGTGTACGAGCGGATCTCCCCCGCCAGCACCCGGCGCACGAATGCGAGGTCGGCGTCGAGGTCTTTCGGATGTGTAATCGTTTGGAAGTCGATGACAAGCAGCTCCGATTCCGAGTATCCGACAAGCTCGCAAAGAGCGCGGTTGACCTTGAGAAATCGGCCGTCCGGTCCCACAAGGGCCATTCCGATGGCGGAGGCTTCGAAGGCCCCGCGGAATCGCTCCTCACTCAGTCGGAGCGATTCGGCGGCGTTGACGCGTTCGGTGATTTCGCTGCGCAGCATCGCATTGGCGGCGTACAACTCCCCGGTCCGTACCCGCACCCGTTCTTCGAGGTCGTCGTGGGCCTGTCGCAAGGCCGACTCGGCCCGTTTCTGGTCGTCAATATCGGTGCACGTCCCGACCCAGTGGACGATCTGGCCGGTCTCGTCGCGGAACGGCTCAGCTCGTCCGAGGTGCCAACGGTACGATCCATCCTTGCCCTGCAGACGATGCTCGCTTTCGTACGAGATTCCCGATTCGACCGCCTGAGTCCAGCGCGCCGCTCGAGCCTCAAGGTCGTCTTCATGGACGACTGCGACCCAATCCCGCTCGTCAGCGTTCCCTGGCGCAAGGCCGGTATAGTCGTACCAGCGCTGATTCCGGTAGTCGGTGGTGCCGTCGGGCCGAGCTGTCCAGACGATTTGCGGCATGGCCTCAGCCAGGAAACGGTAACGCTTCGCGGCGGCACGAAGTGCCTCCTCGGTCCGGTCCTGCCGCTCGATGCGAAGGTGGAGGGCGTCGTGCGCTTGCCGAAGTTTCTTCGTGGTGCTGCGTTGTGCGAGGTCGAGTCGGTGCAGCGAGCTCGCACTCCAGCCGATGCCCGCGACGTAGAGGGTGATCGTGACCACGACGCGGAGGGCGGCGGCGAGCCGCTCATCGATGATTCCTGATCCGACCCCCATCCATGTCACTTCGGCAAGGACCAGTGGTACGAAGATGGCGACCGGCAAGAGCCGGCGTGCCATCAGGCCGCCCGCGGTGTCGCTCGTGATTGCTCTCATCAAGCCCCGGTCTGGACGAGCCAACAGAATTCCGAGGCTCAAGCCGAAAAATCCGAGGCACACGTTGAACGGCATCTGATTCGCGGTTACCACCGGCGGAATGGCACGCGACGCCGAGAGGTAGCGGACCAACATCGTGCCTGCGATCGCGCCGGATTCGATGGCCAACGCCTGCGCGATGAAGTAACCCCGGCGCGTTGCCAGGAGTGCCAGTGCGAATCCAATCAGCAAGAATTCCAGCGCCGAGACCGGATGGATTCGCCCTGGAGCCGTCCAAGCTCCTGCCGCGACTTGCAGGAACTGCTGGTCGATTCCGAGCGCGAACCCCGTTGCGTATTCGAGGAGTGTGACTCCGCCGATCCAGGCGATCAGGAGACTCGAGATGAGGGCCGTCGGCGCATGCAATCGCCCTTGCGGTAAGACGGCCAACGCCGTTCCCGCGAGGAGGAAGCCAACGGCCACGTTGGGCAGCATCGGGTTGGAATCGATCCGACCGCGTCGCAGCCCCTCGATGTCGAAGACCCAGCCCGCCAGGACTGAGAGGCCCAGAACAACCGTCGCGATTCCCACGTAGGTAGAGGCCTGCTTCCCCCTCTGTCTTCGTCGGCGCACCGGGCAATTGGAGCTTCTCATGAGGCGATTTCTCGTTCCCTTCCCTGGCCAGGAAGGACGGCCTCCGTCGTTTCCCGTCCCGATTGTCGAGGGTGTTCCGGCCCTCAACGCAACCTTGTTCTCTAAGCCCACGGCGCGAAATCGAGCGTTTTTTTTCTTCGCGGCCGTTCGTCTTGAGCCGAATGCTAAGACCAAAAATCCTTAAACACCATTCAGGTCTTTAGCCTGTTGATCCGGTCCTTTTTGACTCGTAGGCGCAGTCGCGCAATGGTTCTCTGAGGGGCTGCGTTCGATTCTGCTGCAACACTAGGACACGTTTTCCGAAAAGCGCCGTCCGCGCGAGGGTTGCAGGGCGTTCCTTGTTTTTCAGCAAAAAAGGATTGGACGAAATGGGCCGGATGGTCGCTAATATAGCTGTGAGTACTTGCCCAGGCCCGCGCACCGTCGGGCCGCCCTGCCCTCCCCTAGAAAACGTTCCGCATGATCCCTGACGGGACCGGGAACAGTCCTCCCATGATGAATGACGGCTCATTCCAAGAACCGCGTCGGCTGTATCGCTGGCTTCCAGGGCTCCATCCCACCGGACGCCCCTGGGTTTTCGCGCTCGTTTCGCTTCTGCTCCTCACGGGGAGCGCGCGTGCGGAGGAATCCCCGACGCTGGCGAGTTTTCGCGACCAGGTCCAACCGGTTCTGGAAGACCATTGCTATCGCTGCCACGGTGAGGGCCTCAAGAAGGGGAACGTAAGCCTTGACGCCTTCGCGTCGGAAAACGACCTGCTGAAGAACCGCGAGCTCTGGTGGGCCGTCTTGAAAAATGTGCGCTCCGGCATCATGCCCCCGGCCGACAGGCCGCGTCTCTCCCAAGAGGAAATGCGTGCATTGGAGGATTGGATCAAGCGGTCGGTCTTTCGGATCGATCCCAAGAATCCGGACCCGGGGCGCGTGACGATTCGCCGGCTGAACCGGACCGAGTATCGCAACACGATCCGCGACCTGATGGGAACGGAGTTCAACGCCGAAGAAGAATTCCCCCCGGATGACACGGGGTATGGGTTCGATACCATTGCTGACGTGCTGACGGTCTCGCCGCTGCTGCTGGAGAAGTACATGCAGGCGGCCGAGACGATTGTGCGGAGCACCGTGCCGACCGTGTCGAAAGTGGTGCCCGTCCGAACCCTCGCCGGAGAAGACTTTGAAGGAGTCGGCAGCAAGGATGATGGCGAAAAGATGAGCTTCTACAAGGATGCCCAGCTCTCGTACACGGTGAATACCTCGCAACCCGGGCGGAGGCGGATCATCCTCGAACTGCAGGTCCGCGGCGGCTTCGAGTTCGATCCAGGCGAGTGCCGCGTGTCGTTCCGATCGGACCGCAAGGAGTTATTTCACGGCAGTTTTGGCTGGCACGACGGGAAACGGTTTCAGTACGAATTTGAGGACAACTGGAAAGCGGGCCAGCACAAACTCGGTTTTGAATTGAAGGCGCTCACTCCTCCCGAGAAAAAGACCTCGTCGGTCGACATGCGGATTGCCTCCGTGCGGATCGAGGGACCACTGGAAAAGGAAAAGTGGGGACGTCCGAAGAACTTCGACCGGTTCTTTTTCAAGGATGATCCTGAGACCCCCGAAGCCCGGCGCGAGTACGCCCGCGAGGTGTTGCGGCGCTTTGCGACCAAGGCGTACCGACGTCCTGTTGATGCACGCTCCCTTGACCGATTGACGGCGATTGCCGAGCAGGCGTATTCGCCCGAGGGTAAGACCGTCGAGGAGGGCCTGGCACAGGCAATGATCGCGGTGCTGGCATCGCCGCGGTTCCTGTTCCGGGTGGAGGACGTCGATCCGAAGAGCAACGCCGGCACCTTCCCCGACCTTGATGAGTATGCGCTCGCCTCGCGGTTGTCTTACTTCCTCTGGTCGACGATGCCGGACGACGAGCTTTTCGGGCTGGCAGCGCGTGGGGAACTGCGGAAGAACCTCGCTGCGCAGGTGAAGCGAATGTTGTCGGACTCGCGAGCGGAACGGATGGTGCGGAACTTCGCGGGTCAGTGGCTCCAGGCTCGCGATGTTGAGGCGGTTGCGATCGACGCGCGGTCCGTGCTGGCGCGCGACGACGGTGAAGAGAAGGAATTCAAGATCGAGAAAGAAGCGTTCCGGGTGTTCCTGGCCGAGCGCGAAGCTCAGGCCAAGGCCGCGGCCGAGGCCAGGGCGCGGGGGGAAGCCGTTCCCGAAGCGCAGAACTTCAATCAAGTCCGCCGTTCGGGACGTTTTCGCCGAGTGTTTGGGCAGCCAAGAGTCGATATCGACGACGCCCTGCGCCAGGCGATGAGGCGCGAGACCGAGATGTTCGTCACCGCCGTCGTGCGCGAGGACCGGAGCGTCCTCGACCTGCTGGACAGCGATTTCACCTACGTGAACGAGAAACTCGCGAAGTTTTACGGCATCCCGAATGTCACGGGCGAGAACATGAGGCGCGTCACCTTGCCGAAAGACAGTCCGCGCGGCGGAATCTTGACCCAGGGGACCGTGTTGGTGGTGACCTCGAACCCAACGCGGACGTCGCCGGTCAAGCGCGGGCTCTTCATTCTCGATAACATTCTGGGGACCCCTGCCCCACCCGCACCGCCGAACATCCCGGCGCTCGAGGATGCCGAGATGGGGTTCAAGGATCGCGAGCCGACCTTGCGGGAGGTCCTCGAAATCCACCGCAGCAAGCCGCTGTGCAACTCGTGTCATGCCCGGATGGATCCGCTAGGCCTCGCGTTCGAGAACTTCAATGCGATGGGCCTTTGGCGCGAAAAAGAGCGCGGCCAGCCGCTCGATACCGGCGGGAAACTCCTGTCGGGCGAGACGTTCGAAGGCGTCCGAGCGTTGAAGCAGATTTTGAAAGAGCAGCACCGGACCGACTTCTACCGCTGTTTGACGGAAAAACTCTTGACCTACGCCCTGGGGCGTGGTTTGGAGTATGATGACGTGGAGACGGTCGACCGGATCGTCGCGCGCCTGGAGCAGAACGGCGGGCGGTTTAGCGCCCTGTTAACGGGAGTGATTGAATCTGCGCCCTTCCAGAAGCGGCGGAACGTTTCCGCCCCGGACCAGGCGCCTGCGCAGAAGGTCGGACTGAACGAGCGGACGGGGGCAAAGCCATGAGCGCTGACCAAGGGAATCGGGACCGAATGGCCGCCGAGCGACGGGCCAGCATGAGCCGTCGGCGTTTCCTGCGCGGTACGGGCGCCTGCCTGGCGCTCCCAGCCCTGGAGTCCCTCGTGGGATTGGGCTCGTCGGTGCGCGCTGCCTCTTCGACCATGGGGACGACTGCCACGGGTGCTCCACTCCGCTCGGCCTTCGTCTACTTCCCCAATGGGGCGATCCAGCAGACCTGGTGGCCCAAGGAAGGCGTCAGCCCGACCGACTTCGAACTTCGGCGGACGATGGTGCCGCTGGCGAACGTCAAGAACAAGGTCCAGGTATTGAGCGGCTTCGACCACATCAACGCCACCGCCGGCCCCGACGGGGCGGGCGACCACGCGCGAGCCAGCGGTACGTTCCTCACCGGGGTGCGCGTCAAGAAGACGGCGGGTTCGAGCATTCATGCCGGGATCTCAATCGACCAGGTCGCTGCGAACCAGATTGGCCACCTGACGCGGTTCCCCTCGCTGGAGTTGAGCTGCGATCCCGTACGACGGTCGGGAAACTGCGACTCGGGCTACTCGTGTGCCTACCAGTACAACCTCGCGTGGCGGTCGCCGACCACGCCGGTGCCCCCCGAACCAAATCCTCGGCTGTTGTTCGAGCGCCTGTTCGGATCGGGGTCTCATGGTGAGCGCAAGGCGAGCTTATTGCGGCGACAGGATCAGCAGCGGTCGATCCTCGACTTCGTCCGCGAAGACGCCCGCCTCCTTCAGCGCGAGCTGGCCAACCGCGACCGGCACAAGCTGGACGAATACCTCGAAAGCGTGCGTGAGATCGAGGGGCGGATCGGGCAGGCGGAGAAGCTTGCCGAGAAAACGCCCGATCCTGAGGCTCCAACGCCGTTGGGGATTCCTTCGAGCTTCGAGGACTACATTCAGCTTCAGTACGATCTGATGGTGTTGGCGTTCCAGACCGACTCGACCCGAATTGCGACCTTCTTGCTCGCCGGCGAGGGGAGCAACCGCGCGTTCCCGGAGATTGGGATCTCGGAGGGGCACCACTCCTTGACCCACCACCAGGGTCGTCAGGATATGATCGACAAGGTCGCTGAGATCGACCTGTTTTACGTGAAGCAATTTGCACGCTTCCTGGAGAAACTCGACGCCATCAAGGATGTGGACGGCCGAACGCTGCTCGACAACTCGATGATCGTCTACGGCAGCGGCAACTCGGATGGCAATCGCCACACGCACTCGAATCTTCCCTTGATTCTTGCGGGCGGCGGTGGAGGCGGCCTGACGCCGGGACGCTATGTGAAAGCGGGCGGCGTACCGATGTCGAATCTGTATCTCGGAATGGTCGATCGGCTGGGACTAAAGGGCGTGGAGCGGTTCGGCGATTCGACCGCTCGTTACGACGCGATTTGATCTCTTGGAACGAGCCGGGAACAAGTTCCCGGTCTTAGGGAACGCGCGCGCCGATTCTTTCGTGTTTTCCTCTTTGCCCCGTATGGGGCATTTGACAATAGCCCAGCGTTTTAACGCTGGGTTCGACGAACGAACCGCACAACTGTTTTCTTGCCCCCTAGGGGCCACGGAAACCGTCGCGATCGACTCCGCGACCCGCACTCCCACCGTCCCTCCGGGACGGAAAATTATTTTGTGGCTCGGACGCGATCCCAGCGTTAAAACGCTGGGATCTATTATCAAATGTCCCTACGGGACAAAGACAAATACGGATGTTTCTCAGGTCAAGATCGTCCACCTCATGATCGTGTTGGACATCGGGAAGTGATTTCGAGCCTGTTCCTTGAGATCAAGAACGGCGAGGGTCCGAGTCGGGCCGGTCTATCGGCATCGTTGAGGATGCGCGGGGCGCCCGACGGTGCCGATGCGCTTTCAGTTTTGTTAGTCATGCGCCTTGCGAGCGGTCAACCGTCATTGACGACGAAAAACTTACGACGCAAAAATCGCGCAGAACCCTGGAAAACACTGCGTCGAATCACCATCGGGGGTGGCAAAAGCTAGCAAGTTACCCGGAGTATATAGAGTGTAGGAAGATGCGCAAGTCCAGGATCTCCGCGTTGTCCCGGGCGGCGGATCTCGACGACTTTCCGCTTCGACGGTGGCTCATGAGTCTGTCGCTTCACGTCCAAGCCCAGTGTTGTCTCGCCGGGGACACTCGCGCATGCGAGTAGATACGTACCTCGGAGGACACACGCAGTGCGCATTCAAGGCACATCTCGGCTCGCTCGAACGCGCCTCATGCACGGGAAGGTCACGCTGGCGACGAGCGTGCGCGCCGACGAGTCGATCGCGACGACCACCCAAAACGAGCGTGCGCATGTGCGCGCCCTATTCGGTAATTCGGAACCCAAAGGCTAACAAGGGGTTCCGAATTACCGAATGGGTGATTTCGCCAGCTATTCGGAAGCCAAACGGGGACAATGGGTTACGACGAATCCGGTCGAGATTCAGAGTGGTTGCCGCGGCAGCGACCTGGGTGCGTACCTGGAGCTCCGCGACCAAAAGGCTCGCTTCTTCACTCGCTTTCTCGCTTGAGGGCAGCACAGTCTGCGCTATCGATTAGGGGCGGCACTCCCCAGCAAGTTCTCCGCGCTGCCGACCGTCGGATACGCTATGCACGATCCTGAGCTGCGCGCGAACTCCGATGAAGCCAAAGTCCTGATCGACGACTGAACCCACGCGCGGCACGGCAATGCGCCGGTGTGTTTCCTCGCATGATGATTGTCGATTTTTTGTTGGACGTCCTACGTGTTTCGCTGTGTAATCAACGGGCGATCATGCCAGGGTGCGACGGCACTGTGGTATCTCCTGGCCGGTCGTTGCTCGACCGAGAAGTCGGAGGGAGTGTCCCATGCGAATTACACGCGGATTCGGAATCGCCTCGGTCTCGATCCTGATCGTTCCGATGCTCGTCCTTGCCGAGTCCAATGCGCCGGTGCTCCCTGAGTTCCACGTCCCGAGCGGGTTTGTTGTGGAGAAGGTCGCGGCGCCGCCACTCGTGCGGTATCCGCTGTTTGCCGCCTTCGACGATCGCGGGCGCCTTTTCGTTGCCGAAGGGACTGGGACCAATCTCTCGGGCGACGAGCTGCGTTCGAAAAAGCTCGGGCGCATTCTGCTCCTCGAAGACCGCGACGGCGACGGCACGTTCGATCAGAGCCGGGTCTTTGCCGACGGACTGGTGTTTCCCCAGGGCGTATTGTGGCACAACGGAGCACTCTACACGGCGTCGCACCCCAGCCTTTGGCGCCTGGTGGATCCGGAGGGGACCGGCAAGGCCACTCAGCGGGATGAGCTAGTGAGCGGTTTTGGCTTCAACGGTAACGGCTGCGACATCCACGGGCCATTCCTGGGCCCTGACGGCCGGATCTACTGGACCGACGGACGGCACGGCTACAAGATCTCGACGCGCGACGGTGAACGTCTGGAAGGCCTCGCCTCGCGCATCTGGCGCTGCCGGCCGGATGGAACTGAGATCGAACGCCTTTGCGGCGGTGGATTCGACAACCCGATCGAAATCGCCTTCACCCCCGAGGGCGAAAGCATCGGCACGATGGACCAGGGGCCTGGCGACTGCCTGCTCCACTATGTCGAAGGTGGCGTCTACCCGATGGAACACCCGTGCCTGGAGGAATTCCCCAGGACCGGACCGCTCCTCGGCGCGGTCCGGCAATACTCCGCCGTGCTTCCGGCGGCCCTTTGCGGTCTCACGGACTACCGCTCTCGTACGTTCGGTGAAGACTACGTCGGCCGCCTGTTCTCAACCCAATACATGCTCCATAAGATCGTGCGGCATGACGTCTCGCGCGTCGGATCGACAATCAAGGCGGAGGATACCGACTTTCTCACATGCTCGACGCATGATGTCCGTCTGACCGACGTCCTGGAAGATGCCGACGGCAGTCTCCTCTTCGTCGATATGGGAGCGTGGTTTACCTACGGATTCCCTGGCAATCCCCTCCCCAAACCTGACGCTCTCGGCGCGATCTACCGGATCCGGCGAAAGGAAGCGCCGAAGGTCGCAGACCCTTGGGGACGCGAAGCCCGGATCAACGAACTCGCCCCCAACGACCTGATCGCACTGCTGAGCGATCCGCGACCGAAGGTTCGCGACCAAGCGGTTGAGCGGCTGGCCAGGCTCGGCCTCGCGGCGATCCCAGCGCTGGAAGCCGCGCTATTCGGCAAAGACCACGGGTCCGAATCCGTTCGACGGGATGCCGTCTGGGCGCTGTGCCGCATGAATGTGGGCGAGGCGCGGGTGCTCGTTCGCCGCGCGCTCTCCGACGAATCACCTACAGTCCGATTGGCGGCTGTGCACACGCTCGGCCTTCAGCGTGACAAACCGGCGACGGAAGCCTTGTGTCACATTGTGACGTCCGACACACCACCCCTCAGGCGAAAAGCCGCGGAGTCACTCGGCCGGATCGGCCGCGCTGACGCCATACACTCGCTGCTCAAGGCCCTTGAATCCGACAATGATCGCTTTCTTGAGCACTCTCTCATCTACGCGCTCATCCGAATCAACGATCCCGCAGACACGCTAACCGCCTTGACCGCTCGGGAACCCCGCGTACGCAAGGGCGGGCTGATTGCGCTCGACCAGATGAAGGACAAGCGACTGACGAGTGAGCTCCTGGCTCCCTTGGTCGACAGCGATGATCCCGACCTTCAACGCGCGGCGCTCGACGTCGTGGCACGCCACCCGAAGTGGTCTGCCCTGACACAACAAACGCTGCATCATTGGCTCACAAAACCGATACTCTCATCCAATGAGGAGCAAGTCTTACGCGACGTCTTGCTGGCGCTCAGCGACCAGGCGGACATTCAAAAAGCGGTCGCCGCGACTCTGGCAAATTCTCGTGCGACGGTTGCGACGCGACTCTTGCTGCTCAGGAGCGTCGCGCAGTCGCGTGTTGGCACATTTCCAGACAGTTGGCTCGAAGCGATAGGGACGGCGCTTGCTGACCCGGCCCCGGCCGTCCGCCGAGAAGCGATCAACACCGTCAAGACCCGGCGTTTGACCCGGTTTGACCAGCAGCTTGTCGAGCTGAGCCGGCAATCGACACTTCCAGCCGACCTACGAATCGCAGCGCTGGAATGTCTTGCGGGACGTAGCGGCCCGTTAGAGCCACCGCAGTTTTCACTGCTTACGGTGCATCTCTCGGACGCGACCGATCCCTTATTGAGGTTAGCCGCGGCGCGGACGCTGGCGGTCAGCAAGTTCGCGGACGAGGATTTGATTCGCCTCGCAGCCTCGACCAAATCCGCCAGTGCGGTGGTCATCCGGACGCTGTTGCCCGTCTTTGCCAGGGCGAGTGAATCCGGCATCGGCAGCGTATTGATTGAGGCTCTGGAACGCTCCCCATCGGCTGAGGTGCTCAGCGTGACCGAGTTGGATCGAACACTGGGGAGCTATCCGGCTGAGGTGCGTTCGCGTGCGAAGTCCCTTCGCGAGAAGCTCATGGCGCGTGAACGCGGGAAGGCGAGCTATCTGGCCCAGATCAACGCGGAGCTGGCCAAGCTCCAGGGCGACGTGGACCGAGGCCACGAAATCCTCCTTTCGCAGAAGGTCGGCTGCATCGGCTGCCACCGTGCGGTGGGACGGGGCGGAACCGTTGGCCCGGACCTTTCGAAGATCGGTCAGTTCCGGACGCGCGACGAACTCTTGCAGTCGATCCTCTTCCCCGGTTTGACGATCGCGCCGGAGTATCGAACGTATTCGGTCGTTACCAAAGAGGGTCGCACCGTCTCCGGTCTGATCGTCCGTGACGCGCCTGACGCGATCACGCTCCGCACAGCCGACCTCGCCGAGGTCCGCCTACCCCGGTCAGATGTCGAGGACATGGCTCCGGCGACGACCTCACTCATGCCGGAAGGTCTGGAAAAGGTCATGACCCGCCAGGAACTGTGCGATCTCGTCGAATTCCTGACGAAACAACGCTGATAGAAGGGGAAGAGCCCGTGATAGATTGTTCCATGAACCGCCGGTCCTTCCTGCGTGCGGCGGCGGCGGTCGGTCTGGGTCGCGCCGGAATCGCCGCGGACAAGCCCCGGCGCAAGTATCCGTACATTGATATCCACACCCACGTCGGTCGCTACTACTGGGGCAAGGAGCTCACGATCGATGGACTCCTGAAGCTCATGGACAAACACGGAATCGAGCGCGCGTGCGTCCTCCCGCTCGTCTCACCGGAGTCCACGGTGTTTCCCCAGACGAGTGACGATGCCCTCGCGACGTTCAAAGCCCATCCCGACCGAATCATTCCGTTTTGTTGCGTTGATCCAAGGACGAACTCGGGGAATCCCAAGCGATTTGGGCGGCTCGACCTCGCGTCGATGACCGCCCTCCTGAAGCGTTACCGAGACCTCGGCGCTCGCGGTTTCGGCGAGCACCAAGTCGGCTTGCCCTTCGATCATCCGTTGATGATGACGACCTACGACGCCTGCGATCGGGCCGGTTTGCCGATCCTGTTCCACCTCGACGACATCCGAGGGATCGACTCGCCAGGTCTACCCCGGCTCGAGAACGCTTTGAAGAGTTTTCCAAAGCTGCCGCTCATTGGTCATGCCTGCGGGTTCTGGGCTTCGATCTCGGGCGATGCCCTGGACGAGGACTTCCGGCGCTACCCCTCTGGACCCAAGCCGGTCGCACCCGGAGGCGCCCTCGACCGCTTGATGGACAAGTACCCGAACCTCTACGGCGACCTGTCCGAGCCCGGAGGCTACTGGGCCATCCACCGCGATGAAGCGTTTGGCCGCGATTTCATCATTCGACGCGCCGACCGGCTCTTGTTCGGCACCGATTTCCTCATGGCCGATCAGGAGATTCCGCACTTCGAACTGCTCGACTCGTTGAAGCTCCCCGATGGCGTCCAGGCGAAGATCTACCGAGAGAACGCGATCCGTCTGCTCAAACTGTAGTATTCATGAGGTGTGATTCGACCGGAAGCGCCACGGTCACCGCCCGCCTGGCGAGTCGACTTCACCAGGCGCGAGATGCGAGAGATCTCGCCGAGGCGTTCGCAGCTCGACGAGTTGCCGCTTTGGATCGGGATGTGCCTTCGAAAGCTGTTCGCCCGAGGCGACGCGGAGCGCCCACAGATCCTCCGGCCGTATGCGGCCGTAGTGCATCACGCCCGCGTCTTCGCCGCCCGATCCGGTCCCGCGTCGTTCCGCGGACAGCTTGAGTGCGGCCCGCACCCCCTGCCCCACGGCCCAGCGCGGCTCCTTGGTGACAATGCCCAGCAGTGTCAGATACTCCACATCCTGCTGCCCTCGGAGGTAGGACTTCAGGCGGATCGACGGGACGGGTGGTCCGCCGTTGCGTTTTGGGTAGAACAGTGCGAGCGGATCGGCCCGATTCCACGATTCGGTTGTCCCGATCGTTTGCCATGGGAGGACGCCGTCGGCTCCCAGACACCATGCGTCAATGGCCCAGGCAGCGGGCTGAATGTTCGAGTCTTCGAGCGCGTTTGAGGACCCGTACTCGATGACGAGTTGTCCCTGGGCCTCCTTGCGGTCTTGGACGAGCCGCCGATAGCGGCGGAAGGCGCCTCCGACCACGTTGTAGTCGAGGAGGCCGTCAAATGCGTCTCGCTGCCATTCGGGACGCGAGATATCGCAACGGAAAAGAAGCTGAGCGGGGCCTGTGACGGGTTTGATTCCCTCGTGAAAGGCGAGGCCGAAATAGCGCAGAGCCCAGAAGTCCTGGAAATTCGCGGGCTCGTCGAGCAGCCAGGGGGACGAGCCTCGCGACCACCCGTTTTCCTTGAAGTTGTTCTTGCCGTTGAAGAAGCACTGAAAGAGCGTCCCGTCCCAGCGCTTGCGCTGAAGGTGTTCGGCGAACTGCCGCGAGGCCTCGACGAATGCAGCCCGATACGATTCCGGAAATGCGTGATCGGCCCAGTAATTCCCGTTGTAGTTCCCTTCGATCGGCGTGGGCCAGTTCTCGTGCAACGGCAAATAGAAACCCTCGATTGGCACTCGAGACCGTGGCAAGTCCGCAAACGCCGAGCCGTCGAACAAGGGGCCGAAGCGCTTGTCCCACTCGGAGAAGTCGAGCCTCTTCCCATCCCAGCGCGGAGCACACCCGTCCGACATGGCCCCGTTCTGGTGGTAGGGAACCCGATTGAGGAAGGTCCGGTGCCTGTGCGCCAGTCGATAATAATCGCGCTCGTTGGATGGCAGCCCGTAGCAATTCATTTCGGGCAGGAAACTGAGGCGGTCCGGAAGCGTGAAGTCCCAGACTTCCAAGGATACGTCCAGCTCCAGCGTGGCATGCCCCTGGCGCAGTGTGAGCCGGCCTTGATGTGAGCCGCCGCGGGCGTCGTGCGGCACGTAGATCTCGCAGTGCAGGCTGTGTCGGGAACCGGAGGGCATTCCTTCATTCGCTGCCAGCGGCACGATGGGATCGGGCAGCGGGCCGACGCGGGTCGCCACCGTCTGGTAGCGACCGAATTCGATCGCGAATGGATCGCCGTCGGTGAATCTGAGCGTGGGCTCTACGCTCTTGCCGTCGCCCTGGATCAGCACCTGAAACGCGACGAACTCGTTACGCGCCGCTTGCAGACGCACCCGGCGCGTCGATGCATCCCACAAGTGGTTGGCCACAACGTATTCGGCGTTGCGAGCCGGGATGAACGCACCGCTCGCCGGATTGACCTTGTCCAACTCATCGATCACCGCGACTTCGGCGGCTCCAAGCTTCGGCAATGGTCCCTTCGTAGCAAACGGCTTCAACTCCGTTTTGGGGACGGACGGCACAGAGTGATCGGAAACCCGCACAGTTTTTTCGGCCGCGGGTCCCATGTTGCCAGCGCGATCGACGGCCTGAACCGACAGCGCGACGCTCGCCCCTGGCTTGAGGTCCAGGTCGCGCAGGTGCATTCTCGTGCGCCCACCCGGCTCGCCAGCGAGCGGGATGAGGTAGCGGGGAACCGGCTTGCCGTCCGCGGTGACGATGAAGCCAAGCGTCCCCGCGGGTCCGTTATCGACTGGTGTCGTCCAGGAAACCCACGCCTCCCCGGCGGGTAAATCTCCGGGCTCAGCAACGAGTCCGCCGGGCGCTCCGGGCGGCGAGCGGTCTTCCGGCCCCAAGACGACCGTGAAGTGCGGCGCACTCGATGCGTTCTGGTCCTTGCTGTAAAAAAATCGGTTGGGCATGTGATGGAGTGTGAACTTCTCGCCGCTCCGCGTCCATTCCGACCCGGTGTCGTCGAATACGACGAATCCATAACTGAGGCCCCCCACCCGCGCCGCGATCACGTCTGGACCCACGGCGATGTGTTGCCAGCCCTCGCGGTCTGGGCTCGACGCGTCCGCCATCCGCCAAAGCGTGCCCCCCATGCCGAGCATTACGCTGCACAGGTCGCTTCCTGGCTCCGCCCAGGGTACGTCGGGGTTGCGACGATGATGGAAGCTCGAACTTCCCTCCTGCGGCTTGTAGCCCGTCGCCGTCCCTTCGACCCACTCCGCACCGAGGCTGCTGACCGTGACGCGTCGTAGTCTCGGTTCGCCCGTCGACCGCAAGTGCAGGGTCGCTGATTGCACGACCCGTCCCCGCAATCGTGCGGGGTCGAAGTCGAGGAGAGAAAGTTCCTGGAACGACTTGATCTTCAGTCTGGGGGCGCCACCGTTGTTCCCCTCGGACTCAGAGCCGACGTCCGAGACCCAGGTATCGCGAGTGACCGGCAGTCGAACCGTCTCCTCGGCCCGAGCCGGCGCGACTATCAGCGGTAGGAGCAGCACGACGCAGAGGATTCTCATGGCGGCGAGACCCCAGTGCCGAAACGTGGCATCTTTCGAGGCGAGAGCCCGACCCCGTTCAAAACTCCGCGTTCCCCGGCGTGCGTGGGAACGGGATGACGTCGCGGATATTGGCCATACCGGTCGCGTAAATGATCGTACGCTCGAATCCCAGGCCGAAGCCGGCGTGCGGCACTGTCCCGTACCGCCTCAAGTCGCGGTACCAGGCGTACTGTTCTTTCGAAAGCCCCAGCTCATCGAGGCGCGAGTCAAGCACGTCAAGCCGCTCTTCCCGCTGCGAGCCGCCGATGATCTCGCCGATGCCGGGGGCGAGCACATCCATGGCGGCCACAGTGCGGCCGTCGTCGTTGACGCGCATGTAGAAGGCCTTGATCTGCTTCGGGTAATTCATCACCACGACGGGCCGGCCGACGAGCGTCTCGGTCAGGTAGCGCTCGTGCTCCGACTGGAGGTCCATCCCCCACTGCACCGGGAATTCGAACTTCACGCCTTTCGCGCGGGCGTCTTCAAGGGCCTTGATCGCGTCGCCGTAGTCCATGCGCTCGAAGCTCGCACCAATGAAGGTTTCGAGCCGCTGGATACAATCCTTGTCGATGTGCTGGGCGAAGAAGGCCATGTCGTCGGCCCGCTCTTCAAGCACCGCACGGAAGAGGTACTTCAGGAACCGTTCGGCGAGGTCGGCGTCGTCCGAGAGGTTCGCGAAGGCGATCTCGGGTTCGATCATCCAGAATTCCGCGAGGTGGCGGGTCGTGTTCGAGTTCTCGGCCCGGAACGTGGGGCCGAACGTGTAAACGCGGCTGAGCGCGAGGCAGTAGGTCTCGACGTTGAGTTGCCCCGAGACGGTCAGGCTGGCGGCCTTACCGAAGAAGTCGGTCGCGAAGTCGATGTGCCCGTGCTCGTCGCGCGGGAGGTTGGCGAAATCGAGGGTCGAGACACGGAACATGGCCCCCGCGCCTTCGGCGTCGCTCGTCGTGATAATCGGCGTGTGGACCCAGACGAAGCCGTTCTCATGGAAGAAGCGGTGGACGGCCATCGAAAGACAGTCGCGCACCCGGGCGATGGCGCTAAAGGTGTTCGTCCTCGGGCGGAGGTGTGCAATCGTCCGCAGGTACTCGAACGAATGCCGCTTGGCGGACACGGGGTAGCTATCGGGGTTCTCGACCCAGCCGACAACCTCGACCCGATTGGCTTTCACCTCGAACCGCTGGCCCTTCCCTTGCGATTCGACGAGTGTCCCCTCGATGCGGACCGCGCAATGCGTCGTGATGTGAAGAATCTGATCCTGATAGTTGGGCAGGGTCGCCTCGGCCACGATCTGAATCGGGTCAAAACAGGAGCCGTCGTGCACCTGCAAAAAGGACAGCCCCGCCTTGGAATCGCGACGCGTGCGAACCCACCCCTCGACGACTACCGGTGCACCGACATCGACTCGCCCAGCCAGGATTTCGCGGATCGTCAGATGGGTCATGGCTCCCTCCCGAGTGTTTGGTGGGCTGATTATGAAGGGCGCGCGCACGATTGTCTACGGGCGCTGCGACTCCCGAGCGTGGTTGCCGAAGGCGACTCCTTCCGCTGGCACTCAAGGTTGAACTTTTGTCGCACTTCGGACAAGATGCATGAAGTGCATTCGCGTGTAGCGAACCTGCGTACGATTCCGGCGAGAATCCTCATGAGCCCATCGACCGGTTGCCCTGGCCCTGCCCCTATCAGTCGTCGGCGGATGCTCCAGGTCGGAGGGATCGGTCTCTGGGGGCTGAATCTCCCTGGCCTGCTCCGTGCCGAGGCGCAGACGACCAAGCGATTTGCTCCCAAGGCGGACTCGTGCATCCTCGTGTTTCTTGACGGTGGCCCGAGCCACCTCGACATGTGGGACATGAAGCCCGACGCTCCTGCCGAGATTCGCGGCGAGTTCAAGCCGATCCCCACGAGTCTCCCCGGCGTGCAGTTCTCGGAGCATTTGCCGCTGTTCGCGCGGCAGATGCATCACTGCACGCTGATCCGTTCCGCCCATCACAGCGTGAACAACTCGCACGGCGCGGCGGTTTACACGGCTTTGACGGGTCTCGATCGGGGTGAGGTCGGCGGCAAGGCCAGCGCGACGGATTACCCGGCGATGGGCTCGGTGCTGGGCATGTACCGGCCGCCGGAGCATCCGGTCGTTCCCTTTGTGTCGATGCCCTACATCACGGCTGAAGGGGCCGGCGGGCCGCCGCAACCGGGGTTCTTCGGGGGCTGGCTCGGACGGGCGCTCGATCCGTTTTTCGTGCTCAAGGATCCCAACGCGGCCGATTTCGGCATGAGTGAATTGGCGTGGCCTGAAAACGTTGGTTTGGGCCGTCGCGAACAGCGAGTCCGTCTGGCGAGCGATCTCGATTCGCTGACCGGGTCGCTGGGTGGGGATCGCCGGGTGCGCGAGATGAACCAGTTTCAGGCGAAGGCCTTTGACCTGCTCGCGTCGCCGAAAACGCGCGATGCCTTTCGGATCGATCGTGAGCATCCCAAGACGCGCGACGCCTACGGCAGGAACATTTACGGCCAGAGCATCTTGCTGGCACGTCGCCTGATCGAGGCCGGGACCCGATTCGCGTGCATCACCTGGGCCCCCGACGCTAATGCCACCTGGGACACGCACGGCAACAACTTCCAGAAGCTCAAGGATCCCTTGCTGCCCCAACTCGATGCGGCGGTGTCGAGTTTGATTTCGGACCTGAATGCGCGCGGAATGCTGGATCGGACCCTGGTGGTCGTCATGGGCGAGTTCGGCCGCAGTCCCAAGATCAACGCGGGAGCCGGGCGCGATCACTGGAACTTCGGTTACAGCCTCTTGATGGCAGGCGGCGGGATCAAGGCCGGCTACGTCCACGGCGCGAGCGACAAGATCGGCGGCCGGCCCCAACGCGACCCGGTTACGCCCGCCGAGATCGTCTCGACAATTTATCACTGTCTTGGGGTGCCGCACGATCTCGAACTGCACGACCAGTTGCAAAGGCCACTGACCGTAGTTCCAAACGGCAAGCCGATCGCCGACGTGTTGGCGTGAAACGCCGACCGAAGTTCCCCCTATTGAACGCGAAACCTCTGAAGCTGGGCTTCGTCAATCTCGACGCCAAGACCAGGCCCTTCGGGCACCTTGGCACCCTCTGGTCCCAGCGACAGTGGTGTGCGGAGTAGATCCGCCTCATGATAGTGAGGGCCCAGAATGTCGGCCGGATAGGTCTCGCTATCGATGTTCGCGACTGCGCACGCGAGATGAAGCATCGCCGCACTGCCGATCCCGAGCTCAAGGTTGCTGCCAACGTGGCATGCGATCCCCGCCGCCTGGGCGGCGTGGACAATCTCGATCGATGCTGCGATGCCGCCATTCTTGCCCGGATACACGCTGATGACGTCGGCCGCGTGAGCGCCCAGAACGTTCCAGGCATCACTCAGTGTAAAGACGCTCTCATCCGCCATGATCGGAATGCCACCGACCTCTCGGAGGTAGGCCATCGAAGTTGTGTCACCAGGCGCGATGGGCTGTTCAGCGACGAGGAGATTGAGCGGCCGCAGGCGTTCCAGCGCCAGCCGCGCGGTGGTCACATTCCAGCCGCAGTTCGAATCGATCGTGATGGGGATATCCGGTCCCGCGAGCTTCCGCACAGCCGAAACTCTCGCCGCATCACCCTCGAGATCGATACCGACCTTCACCTTCAAACAGCGCGAGCCCCATGCCAGGAATTGCTCGGCGAGCCGCAGGACGTGGGGAATGTCAAATGCGCCGATCATCATCTTGGTCGGGATCGTCTCCCGCACCTGGCCCCCGAGCAACTGGTAAACCGGCACGCCCGCGGCCTTGCCGGTCAGGTCCCAGAGGGCCATTTCGACGGCGGCTTTCGTAAAAGGGTTGAGCTTCAGCTCGCGATCCATCCGAGCCCGCAGGTGGTTGACGCGTCTTGGGTCCGAGCCTACGAGTGCCGGTCCGATCAATTCTTCGATGGCTGCCACGCACGACCGGCTCGTTTCGCCACTCCAACGCGCGGCGACCGTGGCCTCACCGAGTCCCACGAGCCCCTCTGCGGTGTGTACGCGGACGATGACATAATCGGACGTCACGTGATCGCCATGGGCCGTACGCGTGGTCATACCCGCTTTCAAGGGGACACGAACCGGGATTGCTTCAATGGCTGTAATCTTCATGTACGGCTGCTTCTCCAAAACGAAGATTCGTCATCCGCAGATGTCGCAGATGGACGCAGATGAATGAGACATCGGACGTTTCGATTGGATTATGCGAATTTTAATTGATTTTTATTTTATGTATTGAAACTTCTAATCTGCGTCCATCTGCGACATCTGCGGATAAAACTCTTCCTTATCCACAGCGGATTTATTCGGGTTAAGAAAGAGCCAGGCGATGGCGCCTGAGGCGTAGATGCCGGCAAACAGATAAAGAACCAGGTTCCAATCTCCGTTGGTTTTTGTGACATGATCGATCAGATATCCCACCACGATCGGGCAGGCGATCGCGCCCGCGTTCCCGGCCATGTTCATGATGGCAAATGCGAGCGACGTATGACGACCGCCGATGTCCATGGTCACGGCCCACGTCGGAGGGGCCGCTATCCCGGAGAGCAAGGCCCCCAATGCAATCACGCTAACCATCAGCAGCGGTTGTGCCATCTGTGTGGCTACGAGGGTGAAGAGCCCGCAGAGACCCAGCGACACCGCGGAAACGCCACAACGGCTGAGCCATTTGCTCCCCGTGCTCAGAAGGATAACGTCGACGAGCGGTCCGCCCGCGAAGCTCCCGATCACCACGGCCGCGAGCGGCATCATGCAGAGATCACCGGCCCGTGCCTTGCTCACATGGTGAGCCTTCTCGAGGTAGGCGGGGAACCAGGTGATGAACAGCGCGTAGCCGAAGGCCCGGAAGTACGCCTGAATGCAGAGCGCCCACATCCCCCGGCTCGTTGCCATCACGGCCAGCGCACTGCGAGCCGACGAACGCCCCTTCGGTTGATCGGCGGGTACGGTGCTGTCCTTCAGGGGATCAGCGAGTGCGTCCGGCTTTTTCGCCTCTCCTCGAATGAGCATGCATTCCGCCGCATTCACGCGCGGGTGTTCCTCCGGCGTGTTTCGGAACCACAAATAAAATCCGGCAGCCCAGACAACGCCGACCAGCGCATACGCTTCAAACGTCCCCCGCCACCCGAGAGGACCAAGCAAACGGACCGTCAACCCACTGGCAATCACCGCCCCCACGGACATGCAGCCCGTGATCATCGCGCCCGCCGTCCCGCGCCGGGTCTCGGGAAACCAGTCCGCCAGACCTTTGATCGTTACGGCGAACAACCCCGCCTGCGCGGCTCCCATGGCGACCCGCGACCATCGGAGCACCTCGAACGATGGTGCGAGGGCGGAGGCCAGCGTCGCCAGCGACCACAGGACGCTGAAGATGGCCAATGATGCGCGGACACCAATTCGCCCGCCGAGCCAACCGCCGGGAATCTGAAGGACGATGTAGCCCCAAAAGAATCCGCTCAGGACGTAGCCCATTTGCACGTCATCGAGGTGCAGATCGGCCTGGATCGTCGTTCCGGCGGACGAGATGCTCGCCCGCGTCAAATACGAGGTGATTGCCGCGCTCGCCAGCACCGCGACCACGGCCCAGCGCACGTTGGTGGGGCGTTCGTCCGAGGCCGGATAGGGGGGATCGTACGGGCTCGACGTGACTCAGTCTCCCAGAAATCGTTTCAGGACGTTCGCGGTGATTCGGGATACGGCATCGTCCACCGGGATCGAGCTCGTCCAGGTGATCGACCCCGCGGAAAACACGGCACCCCCGCTCGGTGTCTCAAATGTGATGAGGTCGGCCCCGCCATCGTCTCGGTTCGTCCCCTTGGCGAGTTTTACGACGTTGGGGGGCGAACTCGGTGAAACCTTATCCGTCTCGTGTCCCGACGCTCCCCCTTCACAACGCATGTGCAGGCTTTTCTCGCCGAACAGGTCTCCTTCGCGTAAGCCCGTCCCCGCAAACGCCCAGTGCGATGCGTTCTGCGCCCGAAACGGCGCAGCCGTCATCACGCCTGCATCGGTAAAAACCACGCCGAGCAGGTTCGCTTCCGACTCGACCCGCATGTGAAACCGACTCTCGAAGCCGCCTCGAATCAACTTACGCGCGTCGCCATTCTGATAAACGGCCGCAGAAGAGTCGATCATATCGACTTCGCAATTCAGTCCGTTGCCACCCAGGTACAGCAAACGCCCGCCGCGTTCGAAGACCCAGGACTTGACGCGGAAGTACATCTCTCGTGTCCAATACTCCGGGTGGGTGCTGATGACCAACACACGGTAGTCGTCGAGGTTGAGTGCGCCGGAGTGAAGTTGGGTCTCCGCATAGTAGTCGTAGGCGAATCCCTCGCGTTCCAGCCATCCCAGGAACCGCCATTCGGCTGGCGCGATGTGACACGCGGCGCGCCCCTCGATTGGGTCGGTAATCTGCTCGGCGAGGTCGATGTGATTGATCGGCTCCGGCCGGTCGAACGAGAGGGGAGCGTAGACGTCTGCGCTATATGTCACGCTGTCGGGATCGGTGTAGCGCTGGAGCTCCAGGCGAGCGTTGACTGTGGGCCGCTCTGGCAGCCGGTCGGGATTGATGTAATTGCTCCGGCCACCGAAGCTGTTGTACGCGTTCCAGGTGATGTTCGAGGCGAGTACCGCCAGACGCGCTAAGGGCTTCTGCGGTGCGACGATCCACGGGAATGCAAACGTCGCGCCTCGGGCCGTGTGGGCGTGAAAGTAATAGAGACCCGACCGCGAAGGTGCTTCGACGAACTGCTTGTGATGAGGATTGGCGTACCCGTACTTGTTCCATGCGACGCCCGTCCGGGTGTAATCGCCATCGGGTGTGATTTGCATCGTGGCGCGGGGGCCGTGCTCATCGAACCATCCGAGGTTGCGGATAAACTCCTTCTCCGCTCCATAACGCCAGAGCCCGAGCTTGTACGGTTCGACTGAGTGAACCCGGAACTCCGACTTCTCGCCCGCGCGTAGCCATTTCGGCCATGCGTAGCCGAGCAGGCCGTCGGAGAGGAGCCGAAAGTGATGGAGGCCGGTCCCGACCTCGATCTGAACGCTCTTGGCCCCGAAGCCGGGTTTTTGAAGTGTGACTTTGAAGGGACCCGGTGGGACGTCGATGTGAACCGATCCGCTCGCTCGGGAGCGGGTCTCGAACGATTCACGGCCGTTCTCGAATTCGAGCAGAACGTCGGGCAAGGCCACATAGCGCTCGTCGCTGACGTATCCGAACAGCATGGGATCTCCGGCGAAGGCAGGCCAACGCGCAGTTTGGATCCGGATTATGGCGCGAGACTCCACAGCAGTCCAGGGGCTGGCTCTCGGTGATTTGAGGCCGATCGGGCTCGTGGTAGTGCAGGACCTTGCTCCCGCTTTGGAATCGCGAACCCCATTTTGGGGCCGGATCATGTCTTCGACTTCCCTAAGGGGGCCCGCCGACGGTCGTCATGGAGCCTTTGTGCCCTTCACGGCCGCGGCCGTATCCGGGCTCGCACTCTCAGGCCCGGCTTCGTTCGTTTTCTTGGTAGCATCCGTCGCCGCCTTCACCGTACCCGACGCCTTGATGTTGCGGCTCTTGGGTTGAGCTGCCCTCGATCCCTTCATCATCTTCCGAAACAAGTCGAACTTGGGCTCGATATAAACCATGCTGTAGGGTTCGAACGGGTGATTCCTGTAGTAGTCCTGATGGTACGCCTCGGCCGGAAAGAACGCGACGAAGGGAACCAGTTGCGTCACCACGTCCCCTTTGATCACCTTCCGAGCTTTGAGCTCCTTCGCGACTTTCAGGGCCGATTTCATCTGCTGCTCGCTGTGGTACAGGATGATCGAGCGGTACTGAGTTCCGACATCGGGACCCTGGGCATTCGGCGTGGTCGGGTCGTGAGAGCGAAAGAAGACTTCGAGCAACTTTTCGTACGAGATGATGGCAGGATCGAACGCGACCTGGACGACCTCGGCGTGGCCGGTGTTCCCGGAGCAAACGGCGTCATAACTCGGGAACGGCACACTCCCTCCCGAATACCCCGAGACAGCGGAATACACGCCAGGGACGACCTCGCAGACGGCCTCGGTGCACCAAAAGCACCCGCCGCCAAACGTCGCCAATTCGACTTTACCCGGCTTCAGAGGCACAGGTTTGTCCTCTTTACTCGCAGGCTTGTCCGATGCGTTGTCTTTGGTTGCGGGCTTTTCCGGCGCGTCGGAAGGCGCTGCCGTCGCGTTCGCCTGCGGCGACGGAGGTTCCGGTCGCTTTTCTTCCTGGCCCAATATCGTGAGCGGCAAGACCAGGCCAAACGCCATCATGAACAACGCCGAAACCCAACGTGCGTTCATAGCAGGGCTCCATTGCCCCCGTGCCCCACGCGGATTACGGTGACTGACCCGGCCGCTCCAAGCCATCTCCGCCGTGAGGGGAAAGCATCTTTACCAATAAACGATTGGAGCCTTCCGGTCCAGAGGGGTCGACAGACATCTTGTTATGGCAATTTCCTGTACCGCGATCGCCGTGGTCGCCGAACTTTGATGCGGCGATCGGGCGCGTGCGAACGCCCCGCGAAGTTAAGGCGGCGCCTTGGCTTCGGTTGCTACTTTGCTGACTGGTTTCTACTCAAACTGCTTCTGTCCGTGTACAGATGGTGTGCTCGCGGAAGACGCCGATTCCAAGGACGTTCGCCATCGACGTGCCGACGAGGTTCCCATGCCCGACTGGTCGTATCGTACGGTGTTCCGCCCGTTGCTCTTCCGGCTCAGGCCGAAAGCCGCGCGCGACCTGGCCCTTGGTGTCATGGGAACGCTGGGCCGGTCTCCGATCGGGCCGTTCGTTATCGACTTCATGGGCCACATGAATCCGGACCCGAGACTCGCCCGGACGCTGAATGGGGTGACTTTTCCATCAGCGGTGGGATTCGGCTGCGGAATTGACATCGATGCATTCGCGTTGCCAGCGCTGGCGCGATTCGGATTCGGGTTCATCGAGCTCGGGCCAATCACGGTTCTTCCCGCTGTGAGTCGCGAAAGTGATGAGATCGAACGCACCGATCACGACCAATCCATCGCCATGGCGAACCCACCCGAGAACATCGGGGCCGCAGCGCTGGCGACCAGGCTCGCCGCGACCCGGAGCGTCGGGCTGCCCCTGGTCGCGCGCCTTGCCACAATCGCCGATCGATCTGTCGCTGACGCCGTGAACGATGTGCGCACGATGATCGCGCAGCTTTCCAGCACCGTCACGATTTTTGCGCTCGATCCGCCAACGCACACCCGTTGGACCATCGACGACTGGTCGACGTTTCTCGACGGCGTGATCGCCGCGCGGCGCGAACTCGCAGAAACGCGCGGCTTGTGGTTGGTCGTGCCACCGGACCTACCCCTGGCCGAGGCGGTAGGACGAGTGGAGCAAGCGCGATCGCGAGGGATCGCGGTCGTTCTCGTTGACGGCGGTTTGCGCGACGCGACAGGCTGTCGGCTTATGGGGCGACCCGTGCGCGCGACGGCGCAGTTAAGGGTTCGGGAGTTACGGGAACGCTTCGGTTCGGGCTTATCCATCGTTGCCTCCGGCGGAGTCCACGAACCGGCCGATGCGCTTGACCTCATCGATGCGGGAGCGGACCTCGTCGAGATCGACAGCGGACTCGTTTTCTCGGGTCCCGGGCTCCCCAAACGGGTTAACGAAGCCGTGCTGTTCGCCACGCATGCTGAGGCCCGCGACGATTCGCTGCGAGTGTCGGCGCCGGCCCGTCGCGCCGAATTGACGTGGTTCTGGTTCTTGCTGTTAGGGTTGAGCATGTGTGTTGGCAGCTCGATTGCACTCGTCATCGCGGCGACGCGGGTCGTCTTGCCTTACGACGAACACTTCGTTGGCCTTCCTCGCACGGCGATCGCCGCGGCGAATCCGCGACTGCTCGGATTCATGACCCACGATCGTGTGACTCTCGCGGGGGCGATGGTGACGATCGGCGTGATGTACGCTGGGCTCTCCTGGTTCGGAATCCGACGCGGAGAACATTGGGCCATGAAGGCGGTCGCGGTTTCGGGATTCGCCGGCTTCGCGAGCTTCTTTCTGTTCCTGGGATTCGGCTACTTCGATCCGTTCCACGCGTTCGTAACATCTGTTTTGTTGCAATTGATGCTGCTGGGAATCCACTCCCGACTCTCGCCGCGCGCCGCGATTCCTGCGCCGAGTCTGCACGACGACGCCCGCTGGCGCCGAAGCCTGTGGGGTCAGCTCCTCTTCATCGTTCAAGCCGTCTCGTTCATCGTCGCCGGGCTCGTGATTTCAGGGGTCGGGATAACCTCGGTGTTCGTGCCCGAAGACCTGCAATTCATGAAGACCGACGCCCATAAGTTGGGTGCCGTCAGTCCCCATCTGGTGCCGCTCATCGCGCACGACCGCGCGAGCTTTGGCGGCATGCTGATCTCGGCGGGCCTGGTCTTTCTGACGTCGTCGCTCTGGGGTTTCCGACGTGGTTCGTCCTGGCTCTGGTGGACGACTCTCGTTGCAGGTCTTCCCGGTTACCTGGCGGCGATCCTCGTCCACTACGCCGTGGGTTATGAGAACCTCTGGCACCTGACCCCCGCCTTTGCGGGCCTCGCACTGTTCGTGACAGGACTTTGGCTCTCCTACCCCTACCTCTGCTCTCCGGACGTCATACTCGCTGACGAGTGGGCGCGGCGCCTGCGACGAGTTCACTCCGAGAGTTGATTTTGGTGTTGAGCGTGAGTTGCGCCTTTCATCAGAATTAGCGACAAACACGAACCCGAAGTGCGAGCAAAGGCGTTATATGAGTACGCCGCGCTCGTCCTCGGAGCAAGTGTGAGGGTGCAGTCGACTCGCCTGGTGTAAAACACCTTCCAGCCCAATGGGCGCCCGTCTCCAAGAAGGTATCCCGCGTGTGGAACGGCGATGGAATTCGACTCGAAAACGCAAGACGCGGCGGCGCAGGCCCGATTTCCCGTGCGATCGGAGAAACGATTGGAATTCAACTATTCGAAATGCCGATAAAACTCTGTGCGGTCTCACCAAGGACGAGGCGGCTCTTCAGGAGGATGATGCATGGGTTTCTCGGAGCCGTCGGTCGCAAGCGCCTTCGTGCTGAGCTTGTTCGCTTTTGGGTTCGCCGCTCGGTCGGATGCAATTGCCGCAGCCCCCCAGCCTTCGCAGCCAGCGACCGCACCGGTGCCTGGGGTGACCCCGGGACCGGCACCTGGTGGTCAGCCCCCCTTGACCCAACCCCCCGCCCCGTCGCCGGCGACCCCTTCCTTAACCCAACCGCCCAGCACGACGCCTCCTCTCACCCAGCCGCCGACTCCGGGCGCCCTGGTTCCTGAGCCGCCCCCTCGGGCGCCGCTGTTGCGAGCGCTGCCTGGGACCGGGCGTGACGGTGCGCTATCGAACGAAGCCAACCTGCCGCCACCGGGGCTCCCACCCGGCGGAGGGAGACCGAGGCCAGGCAGCGTTTTTGACCCCGGCGCCGCCGGACCGGGGATCAGTCAGGGAGGCGGCGAGAACTTCCTCGACGGAGCCCTCGATCCTCGCACCGGCTGGCCGTTCGTGCTTTTTGACCACCTTCGGCCGCGACCGGAACGGGTCGAGCGATTCTGGATCGTCGAGACGCGCGAATGCCCGCAGGTGATGGGAACCAATCCCTGGGAAGGTCTGAAG
>DAIDJG010000433.1 GCA_027451445.1 Singulisphaera sp. | reverse complement strand
CCATCGATGCACAGCAATGGAGGACCTCATGGCCGAAGTTCGGGCCTACCTGGCCGCACGAAACCAATGCGGACGCCATAAGTACGCCCGAGCGAAATCGGCATCAACCGGCGCGCCCCAGAATTAGGGAAGGCTATTTAGCCGGGGCCTGGCGTCCTCGGCGGAGCGGGCGGGCGAGAATCGTTGCGACAGAACGGGATTGCAGGGTGCGAGCTTCGGATGCGATCCCCGCCGCCAAGTAAGAGTTGGTCGCGGCGCTGGTCTCCCCCAGCACGCTCCCTCTCACGCCCAAGCCATCGTCCGAGGTAAAACCCTTCAAGTCTCCGTAACCTGCTTCGGTCTGATCGACCGATGCCTCAAACGACACCTGGATGTCGCGCATGAGGAGTTCGATAGCCGTCATGGAGGCACAGGATTTCGATTCCGTAACGCGTAGGTGGGGTCGCCAAGACAAAATCAGCTCACACTGAGTTTCCGCTCGTTATTTCAGTCCAGGTCCCTGGCAGAGATGTGGCAGAGATGCCCTGGTAAACTCTTGGAATTCGTTATAAAATCTGGAAAGCGGCAGCGGGCCGGAGGATTGATCGGTCGTCCTAAGCCCTTATCCTGACGCCAGTTGCCTCACGCCCATGCGGGCTGGAACCGCTGACTCTTAATCAGCGGGTTGTAGGTTCGAGTCCTACGGGGGGCACTGACTTTTTGATGTTGCGCTGCCAGCTCTGGCAGCCAACGGTCATGTGGGGCTGGCAATATCCTCAGACTTCAACGCGCCGAATCCACATTTCAGTACCTCTTGACGGCGGCTTTCATCACCCCGCCGTACAGGACCTTCTGCTGGTCGCCCGACATATCGAAGCGTTCGACGAGGATGACCATCGCCAGCCCGTTCTGGGGATCGATCCACATGGCGGTGCGCCTGGCGCCTCGGTGACCGTAGCTGCCGACGCTCGGGCCTTCATCGTCACGGATCTTGACCGACCAGCCGACGCCGTAGGCCTCCTGCGGGTTGACCCGAACCTCCCCGGTTTGAATGGCCGACATCGCGCGGATGGCGTTTTCCGACAGGTATCGCGTGCCGTCGAGCTCGCCGCCGCGCAGCAGCATGCGGCAGAACCTGCCGAGATCCTGGGCCGTCGAGAAATAGCCCCCAGCGGGCATGGCGTAACGTTCCTTGTAATCGAACGCGATGCCCGCGCCCATGTCGGCGGTAATTGCGGCGGGTACGTGCGTACCACCGCTCCATTTCGCGATGACCTCGGGCTTAACATTCTTGTCCTGCTTGATTTCTTCCAGGCCGTGCTTGTCGTCGGTAAGCCGCGCCGTATGCGCCAGCCGCGAGGCTTGTTCCTCGTTCGGCCAGCACGTCGTGTCTTTCATCCCGAGAGGGTTGAACACCCGTTGCTGCATGAAATCGGCATAGGACATCCCGCTGACGACCTCAATAATCCGTCCCGCGGTATTGATCCCGCAGTTGTTGTATTCGTATTTCGTCCCCGGCTCCTGCCGCAGCGGCCGAGCGGCGTACTGAGCAACGTCATCCTTCAGCGAATGCGTGTGTTTCAACGCCTTATCACTCGCGAGCACCAGGCCGCTCGTGTGATCCATGATCTCGCGCAGCGTGATCGGATGCTTGGGCCGACGCGCAGGCTGGTCTCCTTGCTCGACCATCTGACTGCGGAATTCAGGGAGGTGCTTCTCGACCGGATCGTCGAGGCTGAGCTTCCCTTCATCGACGAGCATCATCACCGCCGTGCCCGTGAGCGACTTGCTCATCGACGCGATCCAAAAGACGGCGTCCGGCCGCATGGGCGTTTGCGCTGCGAGGCTCGCGTACCCCGCCGTTTCGACGGCGACCACCTGGTCCTTGTTCGCCACCAGAACCACGACACCGGGAGCAATTTGCTTCTCAACCAGCGAGTGAACCACCGGCGACAACGGCGCTGGCGACTGGGCGCGAGCAACCGCGGCGGTCGAAACGATGACCAGACACGAACGTGCGGCGATGCGCGTCACGAGCGAAGATCTCATTGGATCAAAACCTCAACGATTCGCGATCGAACTCATGGGCGTCCGCATCCTCGATACGCATGCCGAGCCGGACAATTCCCGGGCCGAAAGAGCGGGATCCAACAACTGCGCAGGGTTTCGTCGTCGTGATCGCCGCGGCGATCACGACTCGAAGGCGGGCGTGTGCAAGTTCACTATAGCCGGCCGGAAGTGTACCGGCAACGTTCGGAACGTTAGGTGAGATCACCTTATGACGCATTTCTCACGTTCATCCGCGGGGATCGAGTCTGAGTCCAGTCGTGTGGCTGAATCAGAACACCAACCCGAATCGCGACCCAGAAAACACGTTAACATTTCCGCGCTTGCGGATCAGGTTAGTGTTGAATTTCATTAGATGCCCTTGGGATCCTCTCTACAGTCGCTCGTCGCCGATGTCGAGAACGACGTAGTCGCAACGTTCCCCCGAGCGAGACCACGGACCCGTGCCCCGATCGACGGTGGGGTACGACGCCAGTAGAGGGCGATACGACTCACGCTGAGCCTGAGTGGCAGTGGGGTCGAAGTAGACTGCGACGAAGCGTGCACCCTGAGTGTGGTAACGCTGGAACCGCTTGGGCCAGTCGTTCGGCAGCGTTCGTTTCATCACGGTCCAGCCTTCGCGACCACTGTAGTGGACGACGATCGGCAGCTCGATTCCGGGTCCCGCCACGACGACACGCTCTCCGGCGGGGCAGAGTTCCCGAAGCCGGCCGGCAACGAGGAACTTGCCCTGATCACACAGAAACATGGACGGGCGCATCCAGGGGGAGTGCAACACCATGACCAGAGTCAGGATCGCGATCCCCACGCGGGCACTCGGGGCTGTACGATCAGCGATCGCCTTCCAGCCGAGCGCAGCCCAGGTTGCTGCCGCCGGAAGCATCATCAGCTCGTAATAGTCGTGATCGCGCAGCTTCGGTGCGAACAGAAAATAGAACCCCAATCCCATGACGGTCCAACCGACAATAGGCGCCACTCGGGCCCGCCCTCGCACGACGGCGAAGATGGCCGGGACAACTAAAACGAGGGCGACCGGGCCGCAGTCGCGGTAGAGGAAGCGCGAGAACAGATTCGTGTACAGTCGAGGCTCGGCCAGGACCCCGGGCGCCTGGAAGAACAGGTAGGGAAGCACGGCCCCATCTGTCCAACCCGAGGTAATCGGGTTCGGTGTCCGGACGAAAACGCCGAGCATCCAGACAGCTATGGGGACCGTCATTGCGGCCGCTATTCCCAGAAACCGCCCGCCGAAGCACGCCCGCCAGCCGCGCGCGCGAATCGTCATCTCGGCCAGCGGAATCAGCACCATGAGCCCATAGTACTTGGACGCCGCCGCGAAGAGACCCGCGACGGCCGCCGCAATCAGCCAGCGAACTCGTTCCCCGTCGAGGTAGACTCGGTAGCAGAACGCCGACAGCAGCATTCCCGCGAGCATCCAAGCATCAGGCATCACGGCGCGTCCGTAATACACCAGGAGCGGGCAGAAGGCGAGCAGGACCGTCCCAGCGCGGGCGATTCGCTCGTCGAACTCTCGGCGCATCAGACCGTAAAACGCTGCGAGCGCCACCAGCGTGCCGAAAATCGACAGCGCGCGGCCAACCCACTCCCGCTCGCCGAATATCCGATATCCAATCCCGAGAATCCCCGAGTAGACCGGGATCTCCTCCGTGAGGAACATCCGTTCGCCCGACTCGTTGAGAAAGTCGAGCGTCCAGGCCTGCGGAGCCCACGGCTGTCGGGCCACACTCCGGGCCTTGTTCGCGGTGTAGACTTGCTTGACCGCCAGAGTGTCCGTGATTGGCGCACTGAGGTGATAGAGTCGCGTGAGGCCGGCCAGCAACAGGATGCTCACGAGGAACCAGGAGCGGCGTCCGGCGGCCTTTCGCACAAAATCGCCATTGTCGACGTCGAGCCGCAAGTCAGCCATGCGATGCCTGATCAGGCCCGAGCGAGGCGAAAGTCGAGGAGTCCGGCGTCGAGAAGCGGGGACCGTTCTCTCCGATTGACCTGCGACGTCGACGCGTTCCATCGCGCTGTCCTCGTCCCGTGGGGGTACTCGCCGGGCTGCCGACGAGCCGAGAGCCTCTCCTGAGGCATCAAGGTCGGTGTCCGTCTTGGAGCCACATCAACCAGTTGCCCATACTTCGCCCTAAGGTATCGGCTTCTCAATCCAAGAATCCATATCCTAAACGAAAATCGGCTCCCGAGTTCGGTCTTGCCTCTCGAAAGCGTTCGCTGCACCGCACCCACCGAGAATTCAAACGGTAAACTCTGACGGTTATTGCGGCAATGCATGGTCTCACCGATCAACCCGCGCGCAACCGATAGAAAGACTCCCGGATCTCGTAGACCCGCGCACGTTTGTCCACAATCTCGATTCCCGAGGCAGTCGACTTGAGCGGAATCCTGCACTCGAGAGCGTGGCCTCTCTAAGGAAACGCGAACTCGTGCGTAAACTGAACAGAGAGGTTCTGAGAGTGAGGGAAAAATGATGATGAACCGTGCGGCGTCATTCGTGTTATGCTCGATCCTGATCTTCGCCGGATGTGCCGAGAGTACGGCGGAAGGAGGGCGCATGGATCCGCTCGTATCCGCGAACAATCAGTTTGCGCTGGACCTCTACGCCAAGCTTGGCGAGCGTGCGGGGAACCTGTTTTTTTCGCCTTACAGCCTCTCAACGGCGTTGGCCATGACCCACGCCGGCGCAGGCGGTGAAACGGCGATGCAGATGGCCCGAACGTTGCATCTCACGCTGCCGCCCCAGGCACAGGATTCCGCCGTCCAGGCCCTGATCCGCCACATCAACGGCGACGGAAATCCACGGCTCTATGAGCTCGCCGTGGCGAATGCACTTTGGGGTCAGAGCGGCATGAGCTTCAACATCGATTTCGTGAACCGCCTCAACCGGCACTACGGCGCAAGCTTCGAGAGCGTCGACTTCCTGCGGGACGCCGAAAAGGCGCGACAGACGATCAACGTGTGGGTCGAACAGAAGACGAAAGAAAAAATCCCGGAACTTCTCAAGACGGGCACGATTGACAGCCAGACCGAACTGGTCCTCACCAACGCCATCTACTTCAAAGGTCGCTGGCGCAACGCCTTCAACAAGCTCCTCACCCGGGACGACGACTTTTTCCTCGCGAATGGCGAAAAAGCCCAGATTCCCTTCATGCAGCTCACGGAGCACTTCCTCTACGTGGAGGGGCCCGATTATCAGGCACTCGAGCTGCCCTACGTCGGCGACGAGCTATCGCTTCTCGTCGTCCTGCCCAAGGCGCGCGGCGGCCTCGCCAAGGTCGAACAGCGACTCAGTTCGGTCACGAACCAAAAAATGCGTTCGAGCGAGATCGATGTGACGCTGCCGCGTTTCAAGATGACGTCCGGGTTCGAGATGAAGGACGTGCTCTCCAAGATGGGGATGCCACTGGCGTTTGAGTCAGGAGCCGACTTCTCGGGAATCAACGGCCGAGGGGGGATCGCCATTTCCGCCGTCATCCACGAGGCGTTCGTCGACGTGAACGAGGAGGGGACGGAGGCCGCCGCGGCGACAGGCGTTCTCATGGCCCGCGGCGCGAAGATCAAGAAGCGCGAGCCCGTCGTTTTCCGCGCGGATCATCCGTTCGTCGTGCTCATCCGCGACAGCAGGACGGGCTGTATTCTGTTCATGGGACGCATGGCGGATCCCCGGGCTTGAGCACAGGACCTCCGCCGTACATCCCACGCGCCTTGGGTTCAAAGCTTCAGGAACACGCCACTCTTCTCCAGCCCTCGCATGAACAGGTAATTGATGGCAAAAAAAACACCGAACCCGATCGCGACGTACCAGCCCGGTGCATCCTTCGGTACGTACGGCTTGACCGCCCCCGCGACCAGGTCGTGGAGCACATAGGCCGCAAGGGCATTGCGTCCAAACACGCGCCAAAGCCCGAGTTCCCGGCCGCCGGGCCGATCGCAAAGGACGAGGAAGAAGGCGTAGACCGCGAGCGAGAATCCTGCCGCGAACGTCAGGTATGAGACGCTCCCGGCCCGCTGGCTCATCGTCCAGAGGTCGACCGGGCGTTCTGGGGAACAGAGCGGCGGAGCGGCCGGAAATCCCCCCGCGCACGATAACCCGTATCCCGCCGCCATCAGGAACGCCGACCAACCCAGGAGCCGGAACACGACTCTGCGGCCATCCCCCTCGCGCACCACGGCGTCGTACGCCAGCGATCCGACCAACAATGGAATCGACCACGATAGGAAGCCAAGTGGCCCCCCATCGATAACCGGCGTCTTCCACGCCCACGCGAAGTAGAACCAAGACGACAATGCAAGATGAAGTCCCGCCGACCCGATCGCGAACGCGACCCGCGCGGTCTGCCCGCGCGCGATCACCGGCAGGACCCAGACCGTCGCCAGCGCGATGTGAACCAGCGTCTGAAAGAGATTGCGCCGAAATGCTGTGGCCAGAAACCCGTGCAGACCCAACGTACGCAGCTCCGACCACGTCTTCACGCCACCGTCGAGGTGGTAGATCGCGAATCCCAACAGCGCCAACCCCGCGCAACGGCGCAACACCGCAACCGTGGCCGCTGTGCTGCCAAGCGTTTCGAGCCGGCGCAGGAAGGTCAGCCGATACGCGAACCCCACCGCAAAAAAGAACTGCGGCATGATCGTGTCCGCATAGCTGCAATACGTATTGTGATGCTTCAGAACCGCCGGGACCGCGGCATAGCCGCCCAGGAAATTGACCAGCAGCATCCCCGCCACGGTGTAACCGCGGAACTGATCAAGTGATACGATCCGTCCCCGTCGTGCGGCACCCATCGGGCTGGCTCCTCGCGAACACATTGGTCTTCCGCGACCTGATTGATGCGAACCCAGGAATGACCTTCATTGTTCGCCCGGTCTCACTATAACCGATTCCGTCAAGTTTACCGGTTGTGCGGACGATAACTCTCGGGGGTACTCCGGAGATTCCACGTCCTCGTGATTCGGGGGCAACCTCGACGGCCGGGGCATGGCACATGGACGAGGGCAGTCGCCGCAAGACGCTCGGCTTCGGTTCGGCCCGCATCGTGGCCGCGCTGATCGTCGCTTGCTCGACCCTTTCCGGCTGTCTTGGGCCCGGCGCGGTGCAGACCACGCGCATGCGCTACAATCAGGTGGTCCGCAATACGAACGATGAGCAACTTCTCATCAACCTCGTGCGTCTGCGCTATGCCGACTCGCCCGTCTTCATCGACCTGCCGAACATCACCAGCCAGTTCGAGATCGCCGGAGGCGCGAGTTACCCTGGTAAGGCCGGGTCGCAGACCGCATTCGGAGTCGCCGGTCTCACCGGCCGGGACACGCCAACCCTCAGCTACCACCCTCGTGAAGGACGCGAGATCGCCAAGTCCCTCCTCACACCGATGTCGGCCGACCTGTTCAGCGTGGTGAACGCCGGTGCCGACGTCGAACAACTCTGCCTCCTGACCATCAACGACATCAATGATGTTTCCAACGCTCCCCACGCAACGATCCTGGTGCCCAAGAGCGCTGATGACAATTCGCTCTTCCTGCGAGGCGTCCAGCTCCTGAGCCAGTTACGCGATCGCGAAGGCACCGAGCTCGGAGTTGGCACGTTCGAAGAGAGCCAAACCGCCTCCGATTCCATCCCGACAAGTAAGCTCGACGCCAGCGACATCCTTGCCGCAGCCCGGGATGCCTACGTCTTTCGTGGCCAACCCAACGGCGAAAGCCGCCTGTTCAAACGAGAAAAGGAGCTCGTGCTCCGCGTTCGACCCGCCTTCGTAAACTCGCCCGAAATGCTCGAAATCGCCCGGATCTTCCACCTCCGACCCGGCCTAAGCCGATACCGCATCCGCTCCGAGCTCACCGAGGAGGCCAACCGTCAGCTTCCGAACCCGCTCGGAGACGAAACACTTTATCTGAACATGAGATCTATAATGCACACCATGATGTTCATGTCCAAGGGTGTCTGCGTCCCGGAGGAGCACATCGTCTCAGGCGTGGCGCCGACCACGTTGGGGCCGGATGGGCAACCCTTCGACTGGACCCAGATCACTGCCGGCAACTTCCTGGTCCACGTTCAAAAGCACCGTCCGCACCACTCCGAAGTGGCCGTTCCCTATCGGGGCTACTGGTTCTACATCCCCGAGAACGATGTAAACTCACGCGCGTCGCTCTCGATTCTCGAACTCCTCTTCGCGCTCCAGGAATCCGACGGCAAGAGCGTCGCCCCGCTTCTGACACTGCCCCTCGGCGGAGGCTAAACGACGGGGGTGTTCACGTAGCGGATAGACCCCCTGACACTGCTCCCACCGCGCGCCCTAAGGATCCCCCGCGTCCCGTCGCCCGATTCGTCGGCCCAAGCGCGACTCAACCGTGACGCATCCAAACGGCCGCGCCCATAAACCCCGGCCCGGCCACAGCTTTTTTCTTGAATTCCCCCTCCCGACCTCCTAATCTCTTAGTTGTTGCCTCGAAGGTTTGCCCTTGCCCGTGACCCAACTCTGGCGACAGGATGGCGGAAAACTTGGGTGCTGATGTTCTCTTGAGACTCGCCATGAATCGTTTCCCTGCGTTGCTCTACCTCGTACCCTTGCCGCTATTCATCTTGAGTGGATGCGGCTCCGCGCACAACGGCGCAAGCCCGCGAACGGACCGTCAAGTCGTCGTGTATTCCGCGCTCGATCGGGAATTCGCCGAACCCATTCTGCAAGACTACGAAAAGCAATCGGGCCTGCGCGTCTCCGCCAAGTTCGACGTCGAGAGCACCAAGACGGTCGGGCTCACGAACCTGATCGTCAGCGAATCCGCCAGCCCGCGTTGCGACTTGTTCTGGAACAACGAGATTCTGAATACGCTGCGACTGAAGGATCAGGGGCTCCTTGCCTCGTTCCAGCCCGCTCATGCCGCCGACCTTCCTGAAACGTTCAAGGCGGAGGATGGCACCTGGTACGGCTTCGCCGCCCGCGGCCGCATCTTGATCGTGAACACCAAGCTGGTCTCGGAGGGGGAGCGGCCCAAGGGGCTCGCGGATCTCCTCGACCCGAAGTGGAAGGGCAAGATCGGTATCGCCAAGCCCCTGTTTGGCACCACCGCCACCCACGCGGCGTGTCTTTTCGCGGTCTGGGGCGAGGGCAAGGCCAAGCAGTTCTTCAAGGACCTCAAGGCCAACGGCGTCCAGGTCGTCTCGGGGAACAAGCAAGTCGCCACGGGCGTGGGATCCGGCCAGCTCGCCTTCGGCCTGACGGACACCGACGACGCCATGGGCGAGGTCGATGCGGGCAGTCCGGTCGCGATCATCTACCCTGACCGCGAACCCGACCAACTTGGGACCCTTTTCATCCCCAACACGCTCGCCCTAATCAAAGGCTCACGCCACCCCGAGGCTGCGCAGGAACTCGCCTCGCACCTGCTCAGCCCCGAGGTCGAGTCCGCGCTCTCGAACGGTCCGAGTGCCCAAATCCCCCTCCTGAAGACGACCGCCGTCTCCGCACGCGTCGAGACACCGAAGACCGTTCACGCGATGGCTGTCGACTTCGAGACCGCCGCCCGGATCTGGGACGGGGTGAACTCTTTCCTCAACGCCGAGTTCACGGTGGAATGAACGTGCCGGCAGATTGCTCTGGTCGTCGTTCCTGCCTTTTTGATATTCGGGAGTATGAGCCATGTCCGTCCTTCTTCGCGTGAACTTCCATCGCGGTCGATACGTCGTCCCGATTCTGCTTGGCGCCGTCGTGTTGGCTTCGCCGGCGTTTCGTTTCGCACCGAGCGTCGGAGTCGTCGCAGGAGAATCCTCGCAAAAGGTGTGGGATTTTGAGTCGGACGTGCCAGGCAAGGTCCCGAGCGACTTCAGCGTTGAGGTCGGCAAGTGGGAGGTCGCATCCGACGGCGGGAATCACGTCCTGTTTCAGAAGGCGAAAAGTGAGGATGCCGTCTACAACCTCGCGCTGGTGCGTTCGCGGAGCTACCGCGAAGTCGACCTGAGCGTCAAAGTGAAGGCCGTCGCGGGCGAGGTCGACCGGGGTGGCGGCATCGTCTGGCGTGCGAAGGACAAGGACAACTACTACCTTTGCCGCTACAACCCCCTGGAAGACAACTACCGCGTGTTCGTCGTCGAGAACGGCAAACGCAAACAACTCGCCAGCGTCAAGGTGCCCGGCGACGACGCCTGGCACGTCCTTCGGGCGACGATGAAGGGTCCCAGGATCACCTGTTACCTCGACGATAAGAAGCTTCTCCAAGCCGAGAACGCTACCTTCACTGAGGCCGGAATGATCGGCGTCTGGTCGAAGGCAGACGCTCAATCGTATTTCGACGACCTGAGCGTCGCTCAGTAAGCCGCATCGCCGACAAAGCAATAAACAGGAAATCTCGTGACGACCATTTTCCATTCGCCCGCTCGGCCCCTGATCCGCGAAAACCGCCATGGGATGCCAACAGTCGACTTTCGCTCCGCGAAAGAAGGTTCTTTCGCGGAGCGAAAGTCGACTCTATCCCGATTCCGTTCGTCCACGCCCTCGGCACCGTTTCAACGGGCGCCTCAACCGATCTCGCTCGTTCTCTGTGCGTTCTCGCTTTTGGTTCTCGTAGCTCCATCGAGATCCGCAGAACCCAAGGATGATCCAGCCACGCCGACACGCGAGTTTGAGATCCGCAACGACCGTCCATTCCTCGGTGGCCATCCAATCGACATCTGGGGCCTGCGGTGTGGCAATGCGCTGTATAGCCCGGCGGTCACCGAGCGGCACATCAACAACCTCGACAACATGGTCGCGCACGGTATCAACTGCATCGGCGTCTACATCCAAGGGGCGAATGCCGGCTATCCGGACCCGGAGGCCGGCCTCGATGGTTTCCGCCGCGACGGCCGACTCAAACCCGACGTGGCAAAGCGGCTCGAATGGCTCGTCCGCCAGGCCGATCAACGTGGGATGGTCGTCATGGTCGGCCTCCTCTCCCCGCGCAAGGACCAGGACCTCTACGATGACGGGGCGATTCAACGCGCGATCGAGGAGGCGGGCCGGTTCCTCGAGCGACGGAAACTTCGCAACGTCTTCGTCGACATCATGCACGAGTTCGACCAGCCCGAACGGATCGATCACGCTCTGCTCCGAGAACCGGACGGCGCCTCGAAGAAGGCCAAGCTCATGAAGTGGTTCAAGGCCGTAGCGCCCGACATCGAAGCGGGGATTTGTCCCGACGTCAACTCGGGCACAGCCGACAGCTACCCTGGCATGGAGGTGCGGATTATTCAGAAACAGGCGGCGATCCCTTCCGAGGGGTTCGTCGTCAACGTCGAGACCTTACGCCAGGATTTCTACGAGCAGGACGGCGTCTTCAGCAAGTCGGCCATCGATTACATCCTCGCCGACTGCCAGCGCTACCTCGATGCGCCCCACGCCGTGATGCTCTTCCACGCCGCCTACATCCAGGGTCTGACCAACGCCAGCCGCACCGCCCCGCACCCCGAAATGGGCGGCTACGGGACCGGCGTCCAGGATCGCGGCGTCCGTTTCTACTACGAGTGGGTACGCGACCACGTCGGCCGCTGGGAATACCCGCGCCACGTCAACACGCCTCACTAACCATGTTCTTGCACCTCAACGGCAACCTCGATGATTCGCCAAAGCCGCTCCCGCGGATTCACTCTGATCGAGCTCCTGGTCGTGATCGCGATCATCGCCATCCTAATCGCGCTCCTGCTCCCCGCGGTCCAGGCTGCGCGCGAGGCTGCGAGGCGGGCACAGTGCGTCAACAACATGAAACAGCTCGGGCTGGCGATCGTGAACTACGAGCAAACGATCGGCGGTCTGCCCCCCTCGGCGATCGTAGTGCCGCAGGCTGGCGGCACGCTCTGGACGGCCGACTGGGGACCGTTCGCGCGAATCTTGAACTACATCGAACAGGGCACGATTTACAACACCTTCAACATGAGCGCAGCTTACGGCGACCCATCAAACCTCACGGCTACTTCCCAGCAGATTGGGGTGTTCATCTGCCCGAGTGAGGCGCGCACCGACCGCGACAACGACGTGAGCTTTGGCTTGACCGGCCCCAACAACTACGGTTTCTGCCTGGGCGACTGGTACGTCTGGAACGGCATTTCCAACTCGCCAGTCCCCAATCGCACCGCGTTCGGCGTTAACGCCAGCCGCACCTGGGCGGCCTTCACGGACGGCACGAGCCAGAGCGTGCTCATGGCCGAGGTGAAGAACTACCAGCCCTATATCCGAGACTGCGGCACGCTTCAGAATATCAACAATCCCAACAACATTCCGCCGCCGACCGCCAACCCCTTGACGATAGCGCCCGAATACAACGCCGCAGGGTGCGCGTTTTTTTTGAACGCGCACACCCAGTGGCCCGAGATCACGGTCCATCACATTGGCTTCACCACCGCGTGGCCGCCGAATAAGAAAACCCCCGGTGGACCGGCCACGGCTTATCCCGACGTGGACCTGAATAGCGAACGTGAGCGGCTCGGCGGCCCCACCTTCGCAGCGGTCACTTCGCGGAGCTATCACCCCGGTGGCGTCAACGCGCTGTTCGGCGACGGCTCTGTGCACTTCATCAAGTCGTCCGTCAACGGATTCGTCTGGCGCGCGCTCGGCTCGATCGCGGGGGGCGAAGTGGTTGCCTCCGATCAATTCTGAGCAAAGTCGACGACCACAGCGCTTGCCGTGACGTGACGTGCGGAGTTCCCAAGTTTTTTCTCGTCGCCGACCGGCATTCGGTCTATCATACCGCCGCCCCCGGACAGCTCCGCCTGCTTTGGCGATTCGGGGGCGAGCGTCGCTCATCGCAAGGAAAACTTCATGCGGCACGTGCTCTTCGGACTCGCCGTCTGCAACCTGGTCGCATTCACACCCTCATTAGCCTTCGCGTGGAACTCGACCGGCCACCGGGTTGTCGCCTATGTCGCGTACAAGCAGCTCGACGCGGCGACGCAGGAACGCGTCGCTGACCTGCTCAAGCGGCATCCCGCGGCCAAGACCGACCTTTGGACGAAAGCTGTCCGCACCAATGGTGATTGCGCCGTGCTCAACCGTTTTCTTAACGCGGCGACGTTTCCCGATGACGCGCGCTCGGAGGGGACGTTCGGCGAGCCTGGCTTTTCGTTCTTTAGCAGACCGTCTGACCACTACGTCAACGTCACATTCACGCCGCCCAGCGTGACGCCCGGTATTTCGATCGGTGGCAACATCCTCGCAAGCTTCGAGCAAAACCTCGCAACGGTTAGGAACACGAACGCCGACGCGCCAGTGCGCGCGACATCGCTGAGTTGGATCTTCCACCAGGTCGGCGACGTCCATCAGCCTCTGCATTCGACGGTGCGCGTCTCGGAGAAGTTTCCCCTACCGAAGGGAGACCTGGGCGGCAATCTCGTCCACTTTCCCAACCCCCGGGGAAGCCAGGACTGGGAATTTGAGCTCCATGCGTACTGGGACAACCTCCTGGGCGGCGACAAGGAAGTGAGTTGCGCCGCTCAGCTCAAGGACGTCGGCGACAGTCTGATCAAAGAGTTCTCCCGAGAGTCGTTCAAACCGAGCGAAATCCAGGGCGCGGATAACCTGAACTTATGGGTCATGGAGAGCTATAGCCTCGCCGTCGAGAAGGTTTATCTACCGCTCGGCGATCGAGCAGACGGTACAAAGGATCTCCCCGACGGCTACGAGGCGGCCGCCCTGAAGGTTGGCCGGCGACGGGCCGCGCAGGCGGGGTACCGGCTTGCGGAAGTGCTTAAAACGCTGTTTCCGGAGAGCGCGGAGAAATCGGCAAAATAATCCAATAACGTGCCGATGAGCCACCATCTCAAAAACACCTCTCGCCTTGCGAGAGAGGCCAGAGCTGAACGGGGCCGGGTGAGGGGTACCGGCGAAACGGTTCGATGGAGTCGCGACGATGCGCCCAGGGTGGGATTCGAACCCACACTCACCCGGTTTTAAGCCGGGCCGCTCGGCCGATTGGCGTACCTGGGCAAGACGTTGAGGCGGAAGCCGTGGGACTCGAACCCACAAGCAGCCCGAGGCCGCCACCTGTTTTCAAGACAGTTTCCTCATCCGGCCGGATGGCTTCCGTGACGAGGCGAGAGTTCCGGGGGCTGGAATCGAACCAGCGGCCTCCGCGTTCAGAGCGCGGCGTCACTACCAACAGCAACTGCCCCGGAGTCAAAATGAGTTCGGGAAGGAGGATTCGAACCTCCACCACCTGGTTCAAAGTCAGGTAGCCTACCATTTTCCCTTGTTTCATGGTCTACTCGACAAACTACACGAAACCCCTTGTTTTAGGCTGCGAGCCTCATTTTCTAAGATTGTCATCTCTAGTCAAGGGTAGGCTACTTGGGTAAGATTTAGAGAGCGTCATGGTCTACCCTGTGGTCTACCCGATGAGGAGACAAGCGATGGATGTGTTCAAGCCAATGGTCAAGGGAAAGCGGTCTACCCGATGGTATGGCAAGGTGTTCAATCCAGTCACGAAGAAATATCGGAAGGTCGCACTTGGAGTGACCGACAAGCAAGTCGCACGGAAACTTCTCAAAGAGGCACAAGAGCGAGAAGAGAAGCTCGCAAACGGCATGATTGACACCCTTTCCGAACAATCCTTGCAGGTCATCCTGTCAGTAACGGCGAGCGAGGGTACCACTTTCTCGGCCAGAGGGAGCCACTCAGTGACACTCCGATGACACCGGTCCTGTCGTCTCAAACGCCCTCAGCACAAGGGTGTAGGGCGTTTGAGACGACAGGACCGGTGTCGT
>DAIDJG010000432.1 GCA_027451445.1 Singulisphaera sp. | reverse complement strand
CG
The DNA here is from genome assembly GCA_027451445.1 of Singulisphaera sp. Taxonomy (GTDB): domain Bacteria; phylum Planctomycetota; class Planctomycetia; order Isosphaerales; family Isosphaeraceae; genus DAIDJG01. Next base: position 9,357 of record DAIDJG010000432.1, on the reverse strand, counting down.
CACGAATTGGGTGAATCGCGCGATGGGTCCACGCGCGTGGTGTTCGCGCCGCCGCTTGGAATCGTCTTTGACGCCGTTGAGGCTGATCGGAAGGTATTCGTGCTCAAAGTGTGGAAGCTCAGGCGGTCTTGAAGACGGTATCCGATACAACGGGAAGCCGGACGCTCGAATTGCTGTTGTTCTCTGCATAGCTCTCCCCGTCCGCGCGTCGTCGAACCAGCCTCACAGATTGTGATATGTATCGGTTTGCAATAATTGAACGGTTCGGAAACGCACCCAATACCTCAATGGACTCTCATCGCACTACCCAAAGTGAAGATGTTGACCCGAAGTGGGCCACGCGTCAGCGTTACTGGCGACGCAAGCTCAGACGGCTCCGACTCGACGCTGAGCCGGTCGAGGAGCAACTGGCCAAGTACAAGCGCGTGACCTGGGTGTTGACTGCGCTCCCAGCGGGCCTGAGCCTCTTCTTCCTCGCGTTATTCACAGCCTTTCACCGGCCTGACGTGGGACTCGTTTTGGCTGCGATTCTGTTTGCGCCTGTGGTGGCAATCGCTTGGCTGGACTATCTTCTGCTCTCCTCGCGGGTTGCGCGCTATACGAGAGAGCGGGATGAGCATCGGCTGTAGAGAAGGGTCGCGATCGGCAGGGTAGAAATCGCACAGCGCACGCACGCCGCCACTCGGGGCGAACTTCCCGTTCGCCCCGAGTGTCGGATTACCAGCGGAACGAGTCGCCGGCACCAGCGCCGACGAGCTCCGCGTCCGAGTCGTCGTCCATGTCCTCCTCGATCCCGTCGGTCCACTCCTCGGCGTCGGAGCACGCGACCTGGAGTTCGGCCTTGAGCCGCTTCCGGGCGGTGTGCAGTCGGCGCTTGATGGTACCGATCGGGGCGTCGAGGTCCTCCGCGATCTCGATCAGCGAGCGGCCCTGGATGTAGAAGGCCACCAGGGCTTCGCGATCGATGGTCTTCAGCCGCGCGATCGCCTCCCACAGGTGCTGGGCGCGCTCGCGGGCGATCAAGGTGTCGAGCGGGTCGTCGCGCTCGCCGGTCGCGGTCCCTTCGAGAACGTCGGTCTCGACGCTCAAGGGCGCCACGCGACGGGTCGCGCGGTTGATCGCCATCCGGACCGTAACCTGGCGGAGCCACCCGGCGAACCGCTCCGGCTCGCGGAGCTGATCGATGCGCTTCATGACGTGGAGGAAAACCTCCTGCGTCAACTCGAGCGCCTCGCTCGGGTTCCCCAGCCGCCGCAAGCAGATCGCGTGCACGGTCTGCTGGAACTGCTCAACCAGCCGGCCGAACGCGTCGCGGTCGCCGACCTGAGCGCGTCGAACCAGCCGCGCCACCTCGGTCCAGTGAGTCTCGGTCTCGAAAGTCTCGTGCAAGGTCGCCAACACGTTCCACCCTCCCCCATATCCTCGGGGTCTTGAGCCGGACCGAAGCCGTGATATAGAAAAGAATTAGGGCTTCGAGCCGGCCGCGTCGCGGTCGTCGAATCAGGCGCCTGCGGTTCAGGGCAAAGGGCGACGTCGCGAACCTGGCTTCCCCCGAAGGCTAGGGGGAAACCCTCGCGTTGTCGCTCGCCCCAAACGCGGCGACCGACGGTGACAGCCAAGGCGCGGGATTCCTGCCAAACAGGGAACGGCAGGAAGTCGTCCGCACGGGCCGACCGCCAACTCAGAGCGAGATCAAGGTCAGAGGCTTGACCGGAGGACCGGTTTCAACCGTCCGACCTTCCCGCGGTTTTGAGCCGGAAGTTCGGCACTCATCCACCTGCAGCCGCGACTCTCGCGGCGGAACCAGCGGTAGCTCGTGCCTGGGCACACTGCAACGCTTTCGCGTGTTGCTTTCGCTTACCGGTAAACGGTTTGCGTTCAACCTGCGATAAAGGTTGCGAGCTCCCGCGCCAACTCGGTCGTACACTCACGACCGGTTCGACGACGGGATGTACCACGGCCACGTGCTCGGTCCTGGGTCGTACCATGGGTGTCTCGGGGACCCGCATGGACGGTAGGGATGAGCACGGAATCGAGGGAATCTCTGGAATCGAATAGGAAATTCGATGTCCTGGATCTCCCAGGATTCCGTCGCGCAAGGCGACATCGAGGACGTGGCGGGTGCGCAGGGTCTGGGCGCCGTTGTTGCCGTTCGCGACGAGCGCAAACGTCCGCGTACCGAGGCCGAGGTTCAGCCGGTTCAGATGGGCCGACAGCGTCCGGTTGGTTCGGTTCAACATGGCGAGACCCTCACAGCCGCCACTCTGGGCGGAAGAAGAAGTGAGGCAGATGCAGAATGCATTTCGCCGGGTCACATGCCCGGAAAACAGTAACCAGGGAACGACCGGATGAGAGTCGCCCCTCGGTTCTGGTGTGTTAGACAGTATATCCGTCGGAAATGTTCGCGCGAATTGGGAATATTTTTGGTGAACGCCCTCTCGTCGATCGCCGTGCAACCGTTTGACAACGTACGGTCTCCGTCCATTCCGTTGGTTGCCCCCGGATTGACCGCAATCGATGCGCCGGTGTGTCTCGTCATAACCCGTTGTTCTGTTTAGGCTTCCGAATAGTCGGCCGAATCGTCCATTCGGTCATTCGGAACCCCTTGTTAGCCTTGGGGTTCCGAATTACCGAATCGACCGCGCATCGGCGCGCTCTCGTCCGGAGCGATCGTCGCGACTGAGTCGTCGTTGCGCAGACTCTTGGTTGGCAGGACGTTCCCGAGGATGCATGTGCGTTCGAACGCGCCGGAGGGCGCATCGAATGTGCGTCGCCATGGTTCGTTTCCCCTGGCATGCGGGAGCGGTCCTTACAAGACAAGAACGTTCGTTACGGACAAGAGATCATCTCATGCGAGCGGGGGACTGTCTCGACACCGCGGAGCCTTCGGAACAAAAGAGATCCCCTTCCGCAGGCGTTGTGAGGCAGTTTCATGAGCGGCCGCCGACTCGGGAAGAAACTGCATCGTGAACAGTCAAGGCTACAAGGCTACGACGTAGGGGATTTTTCATCGAACAAGGAACGCCGTGAGGCGCATCGTTTAGCTGATATTTCGGCACGATCACTGCTTGACTCGCGGTCACGATCACGCCTTGATCGGCGGTCGAAAAGTGCGAAAACGGCTCCAGTATTTACAATAAATCCAGTATATACTCAACCAACCAAGGAAAAGTGGCATATTCGTTCCTTTCGAAAGAGGACGTTATATCCTTTAATTTAACGTGTTCGTGTCGTCGACGCGGAATCGTTCCATCATAACCGTTTGTCTCCCTTGACGCTCCGAACAGCCGGTCCAGTGCCGCGATTCGAAAATCGCAACTCATTGCCCCCTTGGTGCTCCGCACTGCTGAATTGAATCACTGCTCCGGCGCGCTCGTTCCGGTTCGTCGCCTGGTGGGGCTGCTGTGGGTACGCGGAGAACTTCGCGGGTTGAGAACGAGTTGCCAGTCTTCATCATCCGGACGATGGCATTCACGAGAGCGGTGAATGTTCGGGTTCCGAAGGGCTTCGACCGAACGTGTGCGACGCACGGGAGTCGTAGGGTGGCTCGGAACGCCGCGCAGCGGCGCGAGGCCCACCGGTGTGGGCGACGCTCATCCGCTTCGTCGGAACTCCGTCCGTTTCACTTCAGCGTACGCCATCCCATCGTTTCGCGCTCTACGACTGTCCCCGACCGCGCTGCGGAATGGGTGTCTGGGACGTTGGTGAACCGTGCGCAATCGCGGTCCTCTCGTCCGTTTTTCCTCGGACGGTCACCCCGGTCGCTGCCGGCTTTCTCCTGGTCGAAGGGTCCGCATCCGCGCACTCCCCCTTCTATTATGCTCCTGGTAACTCGATAGTTCTTGCCTCCTCTCACGGTGAATCAATGTCGATTCGCGCTGGAGTTCCGACCATTTTTGATGGTAAGGATTTCGTGATTTTCGTCCGGCCGAAGGTATGCCGATTCCTTGCCTTCGAAACCGCGAGAGGGCGTGTCCTTTGGACCGTCCTTGTGAATCTCTCAATGATTTTGTTCAAACCTGGGACGCAGGAGGAGGCGTCCCGCCGTTGTGTCTTTCTGACTCCAGCCACCGTGTGTGGCTGGTGAAGGAGGTCGGTGGCTAACTCGTCGCGCATCAGATTGAGGCCGGCTCTGGCGACGAGCAGGCCCGGCGCCTCCCTGGCGAGGCCGATCAACTCGACATGGCCCACGTCGGTCCGGAGTAGAGGATGGTCGAAACCGCCATGACCGAACTCGTTGGCGATCTCGAACACGACGTTCGGATGTGTACGGTCGCGGCCTGTTCGGATAGAGTGGAGGTAGGTAACGGCAGTTTGTCGACAGCGCGAACTAGGACCGGAGGCCGAGTTATGGCCGACGAAGTAACGCACGATCCGAACGCTATTCCACCGGAGCCGATGGGCGCTCCTCGAGCACCCTTTTCAATGATCTATGCAAGGGGTGGCTCCACGCACGCTCGACATGCGACGGAACCACCGTCTGTCGGCCCGAACGTAATGGCGCTGAGTCCAGCGGCGACAAGGCTGGCCCTGGAACTCGCGTCCGAGACAGCGCGCGATCCGATTGACACTGTGATGATTGCCCTTAGCCTTTATCGGGCGGCGCTCGAAGCAAAGAAGCGAGGCGAAACCGTAGGATCGGCGGAGAACGCGGATGTGCTCGACCAAAAATTCGTCAACTTCTGAGGTACATAAATGGCTCAGAAGAAACCGGACGCTGACATCCTAGGGTACGCCCAGCAGCGCGGCGACCACTACGAATACAGCGGACGATCGCAAGAAGACCCGGAAGATAAAAAGCAGCGTCACGAGACGGAAAAGCGAGAGCACGAAGTCGACCTTTTTATACGCAAGTATGGCTCAATAACTTTCTTGGGAATCGTTGTTGCGATCGTACTTGCCTTGATTGCTGCCCTGTTCAATACCACGAGCGAGCGAATCCAGACTGCCGTTGTCTCATCGCTGGTCGGGATCATCTCTGCCGGCGGTGGCTGGTTTGCGGGTCGGAAAAGTAAGTGACGGTGTCGTCCGAGATACGACCCATCCGGCGCGAACGCCGAGTTCAGGGCCTCTTCGTACCGGAGCCGGCCCCCCTGCAAGCAGATCGTGAAGGCACGAACGCCGTGTGCCGCATCATCGGGGATCTGGGACAGGAAACGATTCGTGTTGGCCTCGCAGTCGAAGTCCGGCTTGCGGCGGTCCTCGAACACCGCGTTCACCATCCGCACGTTCACCAACCGGCCCTCGGCCGACGCGCCGCGATAGGTGACTTCGCCATTCAGGCACCGCCGTTCGCCCACTGGTGGCGATGCTGGCCGGGCATGAAATCCGGGTCATTGGCGAGGATTGGGGTCGTTCGGCATCGCTACGATAGCCCCGCGTGAAGACATCGTGCTGGGGTTCCACCCGGCCGATCTTCGTCGGCACGCCGCATTGGCCCAGGGCTGAACCGGGCCGCTGCTTCGACCTCCTGGGAAAACCGAGTGAGCGCACGATGTGATCTGAGGAGAGCGCTGGGCGGGGCTGGACATCGTGGGATCGGCTTCCACCAGTCTCTCAACGTGATTGAGAACCTCGTGCCATGCGCCGCAAGAAGCCGCCGGACGATAAGCCGCTCACCATCGAAGAGGCCAGGGCCAAGCTCGCTCAAGGGGTGCGTGACTACCTGGCGGGTAAAGATCCGGGTCCGCTCGTTTTCCAACTCAAGCCCACCCGGAAGGCCAGCGAGCCCTATTCGCTCAGGTTGACCCAGAAGCAGCGCGAGAGCATGATCCATTGCACCCGAATCCGGCGAAAGCTGAAGGATCGGCTCGAAGACGCCGGGGAAGGTACGCAGGTCATCGGCTTCGTGCGGAAGGAACTCGAGGACATGGAAGAAGAACTCGGCCAGGCGGCCGTCTACTCGACCGGGGCTGACAAGAAACGGCTCGTGGCTGTGATGCGTCGGATCGGCGACCTGCTCTCGGAGGGCTCCGCTCGGCTGTTCGGGGACGAGCTTCCGAAGGCCCGCAAGACAGCCCCGAAGAAGGGCGACCTGATTTACCAGTTCAAGGTCACACTGCTCGAAATCAAGCCGGCGATCTGGCGTCGAATTCAGGTGCCCGACTGCACGTTGGCCGAGCTGCACGAGTACATCCAGGCGGCGTTCGGTTGGGAGAACTACCACCTGCATCAGTTCGAGATCGACGGCGAGCGGTACCAGCCGCCTCTGGCCCCCGGCGACTTCGAGTTCGACCCGGAGATCAGGGACGAGACGCAGTTCATGCTGGGCAAGCTCGTCCCCAGGGCCGGCAGAAAACCGCGCTGGGCCTACGAGTACGACTTCGGCGATGGTTGGCGTCATGAGATCCAATTCGAGGGCTTCGTGCCGATCGACTCAAAGGGGAAATATCCGGTGTGCGTCGAAGGCGAACGAGCCTGTCCGCCCGAGGACTGCGGTGGGCCTTGGGGCTACGCCGATTACCTGGCCGCCATTGCCGACCCGAAGCACGAAGAGCACGAGGAGATGCTGGAGTGGCGGGGGCCTTTCGACCCCGAACGGTTTGATGCAAAGAAGGCGACGAAGGAAATGAGAAAGGTGCGGTGAACGATGCCCGGGAAGGACGCCAAGAAGAACCCCTGCGTCGGTCGTTGGCGAATCGTCTCGATGAGTGCGTGGGACGCCGACTTCATCGACGAGGAGGAAGAAGGCTACTTCGAATTCGGCGCCAAGGGCTCCGGCACGTTCCATTTCGGTTATGTGCACGGAAGCATGGATTGCCGCCTCGGGACACGCGACGGCGAGCCGGCCGTCGAATGGACCTGGGACGGCAACGACGAGATGTACCCGGCACAAGGTCGGGGCTGGGCCGTCGTGAGGGGCAACGAACTCCACGGCATGATCTTCTTCCACGACGGCGACGACTCGGAGTTCGTGGCGCAGCCGAAGGGAACGAGAAAACGTTCAAAAAAAGATGACTAATGAAGAAGAGCGATGTTGTCGATGCCTGTCGGGGACCGGACGGGTTGCGACACACGACGTATTGTGAATTCGAGGACGGCCTGCGTGATTCTCAACGCTGTCTGGGGAACGGAGTGCGCCCCCGTCGCCGGAGTCAGGCGCCAGCAAAAGTTCGGCGAAATGATGGGACTCGCATCTCCATGAAACACGCAGTCGACCGCTCGGACAACCGGAGCCAGCCGGCTGAGAACGCATCGCGCCGGAGGAACTTTGCATGACCGCGCGCAAGAAGCAATCGCCGGCAGAGCAGGACGAGGCCGGAGCGGGAAGGCCCGTCAAGAGAGCGACGCCGCTCGGCACCGACCCGGCTTTGACCGTGAGTACGGCTCTGGGCGAACCGATTTCCCTGACGTACTGGGACCTCTGGTTCGCCCTGGTGGCTGCGCAAGACTGCGCTGGGGACTTCGACCGTCTTGCCGAAATGGTGAAAGAGCGGAAGAACGGGTTCTCCATCAATCCGAGGGGTGCGGAGCGAAAGCGGTGCCACTTACGAGACCTGAAGGAACGTCTGGTCCGTGCGAATCTGACGGCTGAGCACGTTGTGGCCGCGGCCGGGGACCTGGCCCGGACCGAAAGCCGCCGTGCCCACTCCCGAGTTCTCGAACATACGGACCGCGAGCGAGAATGGTCCGAGCCGATGCGGAACTCGCCCCGCAGCCGGCGAACGGAGCAGGCTCTCCGGGGCTATTGGGACCGATTCCCTGTCTCACCGAGGCCGTTTGCGAAGGAGATCGGCGCGCACTTTCGGGCCAAGACATTCTACTCGAAGGGGACAACATCCGGCGTGTCGAGGACGCTGGACGGCTACGTCGCTCAGGCCGAGACGCTCCAGAAGGCTGGCAAATCGGCCGAGGCCCAGGCCCTCCTTCGAGGTTGGATGACGGTCATCATTGAACTGATGGGCCACGCTGATGACTCGTACGGCTCCATCGGGATGAGCTTCGGTGAGGGTTTCGCCGCCTACCTCGCGATTCCGCTCGCCAAGACAGGAATCGACGAAGCGGCCTTCTTCCACGACCTGCTCGATTTTCTGATCTGGGAGGACTACGGGCTGACTGATACCCGCACCGACGGCTACTTCGAGGGCCTGCGTCCGGACCAGGCCGACCTCTGTATCGGACACCTGCGGCAGCGCATCGAGGAACTGCGGACGGATGATCTAGAGTACCAGAGCGAAAAGGCACTTACCCTGCTCGGCCAGGTTGTCGCGGAGCAGGATCGGTTCGACATGTTCGAGGGACTCGCCGGGGAGATGGGGGCACGAGAGTGGCAGCGTATCATCCGCCTGGCGGATCGGGCCGTGCAGAAACAGAAGCGAGCGTTGGCGTCTCAGGTTTTCGAGGCGGCGTTGACCCGAGGATCACATCTGGACTTCCTGACGAAGAAGTACGAGCAACTCAAAGCGGGCAAATGGAGTGCGAACCCGAGGAAGTAGGTAGCGTTGGTCTTCGGTCGCCAATCCCCGTATGAAATGAGAGCGGCGAACCGCTGCGGAATCGAGCTCGGCACCCACCACCTGAGCGGGCGCCGGACCTATCATCCATTTGTGTGGAAGTGTTGATCGTTCGTGATCTCGGTTCGGTATCGACGATGGCTTTGGGGGTCCCAAGAGAGTCGTCGCTAGCCTTGTGCAAGCAGCCATCCGCTCGCGCGCGGCGAAAGGCGAAGCTCGGTAGGATACGGGCATCGATAGTCGGCGTTCGCTCGACGAACGCACGTTCTTTCGCGGAGCGAAAGACGACTATCGATGCCCGAACGCTGCGAACCACGCCTTTTGCTGCGCGCGCCAGGTGGGACCGCCGACGCCGAAACGAAAACGCGCAACTTCAATATGGACAAGGTCGGTCGCCCGCGCATTCAGGCCGGCCCTCAAGGCATCGGGATATCATGGAACTCAAACCTCACCTCCACCCGCGGACGGGCTATGTGGTGAAACGCGAGGCGCGTGGGCACACTTGGCATTGCGGGCAAGGGCGGTTGGTTCCGGCCGCGCCTCAGCGGGGATTCGGACGTCAACATTCGGAATCGCGTGCGTATTCCCTCATGCGTGGGCTCCGCTTCGATACTGGCTGCCTGGAAGACAAGTCCGTCGTCGTCCATGAGTTCAATTTGATAGACGAGCTGCTCAGTTCGGGTTTCGCAGATTTGGCGGCAATGAGATTCAAAGATGATTATGTAATATTTCTGAGATTTTTTGACCGTTTTGGGGCTCGGTTCTGAATTGATGTCGGCTTTCGCGCCTGAATTCGGCAAACTGTCCGGTACCACCCTGGACGACCGAACTCAGGCAACGGAAGCCGACTCATGGAACTTACACCCTCTTTCATCGAACTGCTACTGCTCTTCTCGCCGGTTTT